>JBQTJD010000326.1:0-3363 GCA_052387475.1 Anaerolineales bacterium
ACCCAGCCCTCGGTCGAGTGCCCAGTGGGCGATTTCTTCGCCTGTGGATGGGGACAATACGCGCCGCTGTCATCGCTCGCGGTGTGCGTCAACCCGGGCAGCGCCTTCAACTGTTATTGGGAGATGCCGTTCCGCGAGCGCTGTCGCATCACATTCACCAACCTCGCCGATAGCACCATGCGGCTGTATTACCAAATTGACTACACCCTCACCGAAGTCCCCGCCGACGCCGCGTACTTCCACGCGCAGTTTCGGCGCGCCAACCCCCTGCCCTACAAAGCCGTGTACACGATTCTGGATGGTGTGCAGGGGCAAGGCCACTACGTGGGCACGTACCTGGCCTGGGGCGTGAACAACAGCGGCTGGTGGGGCGAGGGCGAAATCAAGTTTTATTTGGATGGCGACCGAGAGTTCCCGACGATCTGCGGCACGGGTACCGAGGATTACTTTTGCGGCTCATACAACTTTGAGAATAAGGCCACTCAGCATTACGAGACGTTCACTACGCCATACTCGGGGCTGGCGCAAATCATCCGGCCCAACGGCGAGTATTTTTCACAGCAGCGCTTTGGCATGTACCGCTGGCACATCCTCGACCCCATCCGGTTCGAGCGCGACTTGCGGGTGACGATCCAGGCGTTGGGCTGGCGTGCGGACAAACGCTACTTACCTTTACAGGACGATATTGCCTCGGTCGCCTTTTGGTATCAGACGTTGCCGACGGCGCCGTTTCTCCAACTGCCCGACCGTGATTATTTGGAAGTGATCTAGCGAAATACGAGCTACGCAGTTGACTCTGCATCGGCTGAATATGTCGCCCTGAGCGCGGGCGCAATGCGTTTGGATTGCGCGGGTCTTCTCGCGCGAAGGGCCTGTCTATGCCCACTGGAGGCCCTTCGCGCGAAACCGATGGATAATTCAAAGACCGCGCCTTGGCGCTCAGGGCGACATCAATGGCGTATGTCCTACGAAAAGGGCCGCAGCGATTTAACAAACCGCTGCGGTCTGCGTTCACACCGCCACCACCTTATTCCGCAGCACCCCAATTCTCTCCACCTCACACTCCACCACATCGCCCGGCTTGAGGAATTCGGGGGGCGTGCGCGCGAAGCCCACGCCGCTCGGCGTACCGGTGGCGATGATGTCACCGGGCAGCAGTGTCATCCCGCGTGACAGCCATTCAATCGTGGCCGGGATGTCGAAGATCATGTCGCCGGTGTGCGATTCCTGCTTCACCACACCGTTGACGCGGCATTGAAGTTTGAGGGTATGCGGGTCGGGGATTTCATCTTTCGTCACAATGTACGGCCCCATCGGGCACGCGCCGTCGAGGCTCTTGCCTTTGAAGAATTGCCCGCCATGCGAATTCTGAATATCGCGCGCCGAGACGTCGTTGATGACGGTATAGCCAAAAATGTAGTCGAGCGCCTCGGCCCGCGCAATGTTCTTGCCACGCTTGCCGATGACGACGGCCAGCTCAACCTCCCAGTCAATTTGAGTGGAAACAGCGGCGTCAAACGGGATGTCGGCATGCGGGCCGGCGACCGCGGTCGTCGCTTTGGTGAAGAACACCGGCACCTCCGGCATCTTCACCGGCAGGTTCTTGGCGCGCAGACTCTCGGCGGCGTGCTCGCGGTAGTTCATACCAATGCAAAAAACGTTGCGGCGCGGCTCGGGCAACGGCGCAAGTAGCTTGAGCGAGTCCAGCGGGAACATGACGCCGGTGCCAGTGCGGGCCTTCTTCAACGCCGATGCGCCCGCTTCGATCAACCCCTGCATATCAATTTGTGCGATAGGCGTGACAGCGTTTTCAGTACGCAATATCCCAAGGCGGGGGCCGGTATTCGATTGAAAGGTCAGGAGTTTCATAGTGCTCGCTTCCCACTGAGTTGCAGGCTGGTATACGGGAAAACGACAAGCGTGTCAAGCTATAATCCGCACATGCCCGTTGTGATTACACGTTCACGCAAGCCGTTCGGTCAGTTCACACGCGACAAGACCGCGCCCAATCGCCTGCTCAAGCCCGGCTTTCAACGACTCGGCTCGGAGTGGCTCCAAGTTTTTTCACCACCAAGACACAAAGACTCGAAGTAACACAAAGCCTTTGTGATCTTCGTGTCAGCGAGTCTTCGTGGTGGTGGTAAAGGAAACACCATGCCCAACCCCATCCCCGACACCCTCAACACCATCGGCGTGCTCAAACGCCGCGAGATCGAAGCCCGCATCCTGGCCCCGTACGTCGAAGCGCTAGCGGCGGAGTTCGGGCGTGAGCGCGTGGTGGAGATTCTGCGCGGCGTCATCATCAATGTGGCGCGACAACACGGCGCGGCGTTGGCCGAGCACATGGGCGATAACTCGCTCGGCCCATTCCGCGCGGCCACTGAGGCGTGGAAAAAAGATGATGCGCTCACAATTGAAGTGCTTGAGCAGACCGGCGACCGCTACGCCTTCAACGTCACCCGCTGCCGCTACGCCGAGATGTACCACGCGCTCGGCATCCCCGAACTGGGCGCCGTGCTATCGTGCAATCGTGATTTCACGTTGATCGAGGGTTACAATCCGGATGTGGAATTGACGCGCACGCAAACTCTCATGCAGGGCGCATCGCACTGCGACTTTCGTTACGTGCGCCGGCCCGCGCCGCCGGAGACTCCCCTACCCAACCCCGGCCACGAGGCGGCATGATAGAGATCGCGACGGTCTTGATTACAACAACCGTGTCAAAATCAATTTGTGCGCCAGGTGAGCTTTATCGGCGCCGCGAAACTCGAAGTCGTACTCGCTGTCGCTAGTTTTAATGGCGAGCTTGCTCGAGGAGAAGAAGCCGCGCCCCAGCAGCACGTTGTTCTCGTCCTCCGCGCCGACGCTGAGGATACGTGAGTACGGCACTGACACCACCGCCTTCATCTTTCGCAGAAACGCTTTGTCGTAAACGATGATGCGTTTCGAGGTGACGGCGAGAAAACCGGTGCCCGTGCCCTTGAGATCAAACACGGCGTCGAGTTGCTCACCCTCGATGAGCATCGGCTTGATCTGGTCCAGTTGATCTTTCTTGTCGAAGATTGGTTCAGCCATTGTGTCCTCCGTTTACAATTTATTGATTATTTGCGCCAGGCGCGCATCCTCACGGACGCCGAGCAATAGCATATCATCGTCGTCGGCCTTCACCCTTTCTCAATGGCAGTCACCAACTCGCGACAAAAGGCAGGGATGTCGGCCACCACCCTGCCCCACACGAGTTGGCCATCGCGAAACGCCGGTTCATCCACCCAAACGGCTCCGGCGTTGACCAGATCATCTTTGATGCCGAGCGAACCGGTAGCGCGGCTTCCCTTGGGGATGATGCCAGCGGAGATGCCGACC
>JBQTJD010000327.1:0-5207 GCA_052387475.1 Anaerolineales bacterium
AAGAGTTGAACACTACGTACGCGCAAAAACGCTTCTCGAAGAAGACGCTCGGCTTGTCGCTCGATGAAATCCGCGCCGCCATTCGCGAGCGCATCGTCGAGCACAAGTTCATCCACCCGCATTATCAGCACGTAGATGGCACCAGCATGGCCGCGCCGATTGTGTCGGCCATCGTCGCGCAGATGCTCGAAGCCAACCCGGCGCTCACGCCGACGCAAGTGAAGGCGCTGCTCACCGCCACCGCCGAGCCATTGCCCAGCGTGCCCGCCGCGAAACAGGGCCACGGCGTCGTCAACGGCGCAAAAGCCGTCGCCGCCGCGCTGCGCCTCGCGGCCACGCACGACCCAACGCCGGTTTCGCCGCAGCGCACGATCACGTTTTACTTTTATGATAAAGACGCGCGACAGGTGGCGGTGGTGGGCAGCTTCAACAACTGGCTGCCGTACGGTTACGAGTTGCACGAGTTCGCGCCCGGCGCGTGGCGGCTGACCGTGCCCGCGTTTTGCCCCGGCACGCACGCGTATAAGTTTCTGATTGACCGCACCCGCTGGGCCGCCGACCCTGAGAACCCGGAGCGAGTGGAGGATGGGTTGGGGGAGTTTTACTCGTTGGTGACCGTTTGACTCATGAGCAAGCGCAAGAAAACCCCACACGAAATCGAAACAGACGTTTTGATGCAGAGCGCGAGGCGATGTTGCATTTGTTTTGGATTGCAAATGGACTTGTCACAGAAGAAGGGGCAAATTGCACATCTTGATGGCATTCCATCAAACTATACGTTTGATAACCTGGCCTATTTGTGTATTCCACATCATGACGACTACGACTCGGTCACTCGACAAAGTAAAGGCATTACCATTCATGAGGTCAAGACCTACAGAACATTGTTGTATGAGGCAATCAGGCAGATGCGAGGTGAGCTTCAGCCTGCAAGCTGGAAGCCGAAGGACTCTGCCGACACAAAGGACACATCAATCTTCAAGACAGATATTTCTGAACTCATAATAAAAATCCAGTCACGCACAGTGCCGTTATCACAGTGTCTGGCAGAAGCCCTGTCGATTTCGCAAAAATACGGCCTCAAAGATCTAGAAAGATTCTGTCGTAACGAGCTTTCTGGATATGATGAAGACGAAGCCGAGCCCCCGTCTTATCGTCTGTTAGATGCGTTCTTGTCTTTTGCGAAAGTAAATCCTCACTCAATCTATTGGATGGGTAGCATCGACAATATTTATGAACACATGAGACGAGACAAGGAGAATTTTGCGCACCGCCAAATATTTGTAACTCATACTATTTCACACCTTGAATCGCAACTACGTGACACAGACCCAAGAGGCATCATCACTTTGACTCTATCGTTGAGCAAACTCGACCCAGCGGCAGAAAAGCCCAACAAGGAAGTTGCTATCTATTCTCGCACTTCAAGCTATCTGCAGATACTCGAGGCAGTTCGCCGAGAACTGACGGTTCGGCTGCTTGACTTGTTACCGACAGTAGAAGAATAACCATGCACCGTGAATATCACCGCTGGTACAGCCCCTCGCTCAACCGACACATGGAGTTGCTCGTCTTTGGGCACGCGGGTGCGCGGATGCTGGCCTTCCCCACCTCGATGGGCAAGTATTACGAGTGGGAAGATCGCAACATGACCGGCGCATTGTGGGAGCACCTCGAGCGCGGCTGGCTGCAAATGTATTGCGTGGACAGCGTGGACGCCGAAAGCTGGTATGCGCGCTGGGCGCACCCCGGCGGGCGGGCATGGCGCAATCAGCAGTACGACGACTATCTCGTGTACGAAGTGATGCCGCTCATCTCGCACAAGAATCCCACGCCGTATTTGATTGTGGCGGGCGCGAGCTTTGGCGCGTACCACGCCATGAACTTCGGGCTGCGGCATCCCGACATCACCAACCGCATCATCACGATGAGCGGGCTTTACGACATCGGCAAATGGACGGACGGCTACGTCAATGACACCGTGTACTATCACAACCCCTCGCTCTACCTGCCGCGCGAGCAGGACTGGGGTCGACTCCAGATGCTCCGGCGGCTCGACATCATCATGGCGCTGGGCCGCGACGACCCGAACATTGACCACAACCGCTGGTTCAGCGGGCAATTGTGGAGCAAGGGCATTGGCAACGCCCTGCGCGAGTGGGACGGCTGGAGCCACGACTGGCCGTACTGGCACAAGATGATTCGGATGTATATCGGCGGGCACGATTGACGTGATGCGTGAAACGTGAGAGTCGCTTCGCTTATCACGTTTCACGTTTTACGTTTCACGGAGAGCTAACATGGACCGCTTCATTGACGGCTGGCACAGTCCAAATTTGAACCAACATATGGAGATCGTCACGTACGGGCATTACGGTTTCCCGTTGCTGATGTTTCCCACCGCCGCAGCAGATTACCTCGAGTACGAGCGTTTTCTGCTGATTGACTCCATCGCCCAATACATTGACGCCGGCAAGGTCAAAGTTTTTTCGATCAACAGCATCAACCGGCAGGCGTGGATGAACCGCGATGTGCACCCCGGCCACCGCGTGTGGATGCAGCATCTGTACAACGAGTACGTCGTCAGGGAAGTCGTGCCGTACATCTGGAACAGTTGCCAGGGCCAGGTTGGCATCATCACCACCGGGGCCAGCCTGGGCGGGTATCACGCCGCCAATCAGCTCTTCCGTCGCCCGGACTTGTTCGACGGCATGATCGCGATGAGCGGCAATTTCAACATCCGCAGCTTCACCGACGGCTACTACGACGACAACGTCTATTACAACGACCCGCTGGCCTTCATCCCCAACTTGAATGACGAGGCGGTGTTGAGTCAATTGCGGGCGAAGAAGCACATCTACATCGTCAGCGGGCAGGGCAGCTATGAGAACCCGCAATCGTCGCGGGATTTGGCGCACGTGCTGGGCGGCAAGGGCATTCCGCATGAGTTGGACCTGTGGGGCTACGACATGCCGCACGACTGGCCGACGTGGCGCAAGATGTTGCCGTATTATCTGGGCGCGAAGTTTTGATTGAGGTGACAGGCTCCACGAGCGCCCGTGATTAATGGCATAATGGGCGTGCCCACAACCAGTCAAGGAGAATAGTCATGCGCCAGGTGATTTTGTATCCCGGTGAAGACGGCTTTTGGGTGGCAGAATGCCCCTGCCTGCCGGGCTGTGTGAGCCAGGGCGAGACGAAAGAGCAGGCGATTGCCAATATCCGAGAAGCGATTGAAGGCTATGTGGCAGCGTTCAAAGACGATGGACTACCCTGCCGGACTGACAGTTGATGAATTCGTAGCACTCGTGTGAGTGCTACATTTGTTTCCGAACCAGGAGTTACGCAATTTAACCGACAATGTCGCCCTGAGCTGCGTTCGCAGTAGCGAACGCCCGCGAAGGGCCTCTCGATGCCGTGTGAGGCCCTTCGCGCGCACCCGATCGGGCAAGTCAAAGACTGCGCCTGCGCGCTCAGGGCGACATGAACTGCGTAACACCGATTCCGAGCCTCAGCTTCAACAGGAGACTTCACATGCTCAAGATCGGCGTCATCGTCGGGCGCGAGTGGTCGTGGCCCCCGGCCTTCATCGAGGAAGTGAATGGGCGCAACGCCGGCGTCATCGCCGAGTACGCCAAACTCGGCGGCACCCGCATGAACCAGCCATGTGAATATGCGGTGCTCGTGGATCGCATCTCGCACGAAGTTCCGTATTACCGCTCCTATCTAAAAAACGCATTGCTGCAGGGTACGCACGTCGTCAACAATCCCTTCATGTGGACGGCGGACGACAAGTTCTTCGGCGCGTCGCTCATTACCAAGCTCGGCATCCACAGCCCGCTGACCGTCGCCCTGCCCAACAAAGATTACATCCCCGGCATCATCCACACCGAAAGCCTGCGCAATCTCGAATACCCGATGGACTGGCCGGGCTTGGTCAATAGCGTCGGCGGCTTCCCGGTGATTCTCAAAGACGCGCACGGTGGTGGCTGGAAGCAAGTACACGTATGCCGTTCGATGGATGATTTGTGGAACGCGTACAACCAATCCGGCTTGTTGACGATGGTGCTGCAGGAATTTATCAAGTGGGACCCGGGCCAATATGTGCGCTGTATGTGCATTGACCGCAACGACATCAACGTGCGCAAGTACGACCCAGACACGCGCAAATATCTGCCGCCGGAGATGCCCCAGAATTTGCTCGACCAGATTGTGGAAGAGTCGCGCGTGATCGTGCGCGCCCTAGGCTACGATATGAACACCATCGAGTGGGCCATCCGCGATGGGGTGCCGTACGCCATTGATTTCATGAATCCCGCACCGGATATGGACGTCAATTCGACCGGCCAGGAATATCACCGTTGGTGTGTGGAGAAGATGGCCGATATGTGCCTCCGGCTGGCGAAGAACCCGGAGCCGCCGGTGAAAGAGTTGCGCTGGTCAACGATGTTCAATGCGTAGGGGCGACCAGCCTAAGCGAAGCGACGTCGCCCCTACCGAGATACGACCATGGACGAAATCCGCGAGACGATTGACCACTACCACTCCCTGCTTGACCCGCAGACGGCAGCAGACACGTACACACAACTGACCGAGCAGCAACAAAAGCGCGGATTGTTCTTCGGCGACCGGCCGCTATGCACGGTGCTGCGCCCACGCTTCCTCAGCACGACCGAATACCGCGAGTTGCAAAACGCCATCCGCATCCTCATGCCGGCGTTTCAAAAGATGCACGAGGCCGCACTGGCCAGCGCCGACTTCCGCTATCAATTTCGATTGAATGAATGGGAAGAGGAATTGGTGCACGTAGACCCCGGCTTCCGCGCTCCCAGCCCCACCGCGCGCATGGATACGTTTTTCGATGAAGCCGATGCGCTATGGTGCACCGAGTACAACGCCGAGACCCCAGCAGCGGTGGCCTACAACGACGCGCTTTCGGAAGTCTTCTTCGCGTTGCCCATTATGCGTGAGTTCGAGAAGACGTACGAGGTGCGCCCGCTGCCGGGACGCCATCACCTGTTGCACGCGCTGCTCGATTGCTACCAACAGTGGGGCGGGACGGACAAGCCGCGCATCGCCATCCTCGACTGGAAGGAAGTACCGACATACAGCGAGTTCGTCCTCTTCCGCGATTACTTCCGCGCGCACGGCTATGACTGCACCATCTGCGACCCGCGCGACGTGGCGTACGAAAACGGCAAACTATT
>JBQTJD010000328.1:0-2854 GCA_052387475.1 Anaerolineales bacterium
ACTATATCGGCGATGAAGTGGACGTCGCTTTCGAGTTTGACTTGGCCAAGGCCTTTCTCACCTCGGCCAGCGGGCCAATTGCCAGCGCCGCCAGCAAGCACCTGCAAGTCGTGCTCGACAACTTCCCGGCGAACCAGTACGGCGTGTTCCTCACTAATCACGATCAAGACCGGGTGATGAGCGTGCTCAAGGATGAACAGAAAGCGAAGCTCGCTGCCGTGATGATGCTGACCGCGCCGGGCGTGCCATTCATCTATTACGGCGAAGAAATTGGGCAGACCGGCACCAAGCCCGATGAAAACATCCGTCGCCCGATGCAGTGGGATAGCGAGAGTTCCAAAGTCGGCTTCACCACCGGCACGCCGTGGAACGCGGCCTCGGCCGACTATACAACGGTCAGCGTCGCCGCGCAGACCGATGACGCCGACTCTCTGCTCAGCCTGTATCGCGACCTGATTCAGTTGCGCAACGAGCATGCCGCCCTGCGCACCGGCGAAACCCTGGTCATCAATCCCGACACGCAGCGGTTGTATGCCGTGCTGCGCTACGATGACGACGAGGCGTTTCTGATTCTCGTCAACAGTCATCCGCGTGCGCTCACCACCGATCTGTACAGCCTGTCATTGGAGCAAGGCCCGTTTACCGGCCCGCTCAAAGCAGTCTCGGTGCTGGGATTGGATAACCCGCAAGCCCCAGAGGTCAACGCTGCCGGCGGATTTGACAGCTATCATCCCTTCACCGAAATCCCCGCGCAATCCGCCATCATCATTCAACTTACACGCTAACAGCTTGCACACGGATGTTACGGATAAACACGGATCGCGCAGAGTAAGCAAACAATCTCCGCGACATTCGTGTGATCCGTGTCCGCACTTTCTCTCTCAATGGATTGACTCATGGATGACTTTGTCTTTGGCATGCTCAACACCGAAGCCGTGCGCACCGAACAGTTGCGGGTGCGGCGCGGTGAGGTGACCCACGACCAGCGGCGCACACCGCGCGATCCGCTGCCCGGGCAATCGATCACGCTTGAATTGACCGTTGGCCCGGCGCAGCCTTACGACCGAGCGTGGGTGTATTGGACGAACGATGGCAGCGACCCCGTCGGCGCAAACGGGCAAGCGGCGAACGGCCATGCCACGCCGCTCGAAGCTGACGGTGCGGAATGGGATACCTTCATGTGGGGCTACGTCCGGCGCTTTCGCGGCGTGATCCCCGGCCAGCTGGCGGGCACGGTCGTGCGTTATCGCGTAGCGGCCAGCAATGCGGAGGTCGAGAAGTGGGCCGACCGCGGCGCGTATTACGGCTTCTTCGTGGAGGATGACCCGCCGCCCGATTGGGCGCGCGACGCCATCGTTTACCAAATCTTTGCCGACCGCTTCTTCGATGCCTCGCCTGACTTTCCGCGCGTCGAGCCGGTCCCCTCGCTCAAAGGCAACGGCACCCTGCGTGGCATCGTCGCCAGGCTTGATTACATCGCCGGACTGGGCGTGAACTGTCTGTGGCTCACGCCGGTCTTCCCCAGCCCGAGCTATCATGGCTACGACGCCAGCAACCTGTTCGAAATCAATCCGCGGCTAGGCACGAAAGACGATTATCGGCAGTTGTTGAATGAAGCGCACGCGCGTGGCCTCCGCGTGCTCATGGATTTTGTGCCGAACCATTGGTCGAATCAACATACCACTTTTGTCGAAGCGGTGCGCAATCAACACGGCCCCTACGTGCCCTGGTACACGTTTGACGAATGGCCGGACCAGTACAAAGCGTTCTTTGATGTGAAAGACTTGCCGCAGGTCAACTTGCGGCATGGCCCCGCGCGCGACCACATGCTCGACGCCGCGAAGTATTGGCTCGATTTTGGCGTGGATGGTTTTCGCGTGGATTACGCCGTTGGCCCGACGCGTGACTTCTACGCCGACTTCCGCCGGGTGACGCACGCCGCCAAACCCGACTGCTGGACGTTTGGCGAAGCCACCGAGACGCCCGACGTGCAACTGGCCTTTGAAGGCGGCTTGGATGGCACGCTCGACTTTATCCTGCTCGAAGGCCTGCGCCAGACTTTCGCCTACGGCGAATGGGACGCGCGGCGCTTTGCGGAATTCCTCGACCGGCACGAAGCCTATTTCCCATCTTCGTTTAGCCGGCCCTCGTTCCTCGACAATCACGACATGAATCGCTTTCTGTGGGTGGCGCGGGGCGACGTGCGCAAGCTCAAGCTGGCGGCGCTGTGCCAGTTTACGCTCGCGGGCGCGCCCATTATCTATTATGGCACCGAGGTTGGCCTCTCGCAGGAGCGCGATGTGCGCGAGAAGGGCTGGGGCAATGATAAAGAGGCGCGCCTGCCGATGCTCTGGGGCGAGCGACAGGATGCTGACCTGTTGGGCTTTTATCGTGAGTTGTGCGGCGTGCGCACGCGTGAGTCGGCCCTGCGGCGCGGCTCGCGCCAAACGCTCTTTGCCGACAAACGCGTGCTGGCCTACCGCCGCGCCGATGCATCCGGCAGCCTCGTGGCCGTGCTTAACCCCACCGCCGAGGCCGCCGAGGTGGTGCTGCCCATTGCCGAAACGACGCCCGTGTTGGCGACTTCAGCCGAATGTACGGCGCGTGTCGAAGCGGACGGTGTGCGTGCGAGCCTCACGCCGTTCGGCGGGCTGCTGCTCAAGTAGCGATGAAATGTCGCCCTGAGCGCTTACGCAAAGACGTGGCCTGATCAGTACTGTTGCGCGAGAAGGGCCTCCTACAATCACAACGCGGCCCTTCTCTGGAGTTAGTTCTTCAAGAACGCCAGCGAAGGGCGACAATCCGCAGCTCTTTAAAAATAATACGAGGTAAATGTTAAGATACCCAAGGCCAA
>JBQTJD010000329.1:0-3985 GCA_052387475.1 Anaerolineales bacterium
GCTTCGCTTATCGCGTTTCACGCGTCACTAAATGAAACGGCTGCTCTTTTTCCTCAGCGCCCTGCTCTTGTGCGCCGCGCTGCTCGGCCTCACCGCCGTCCTTCATCAGCGCGGCGTACAGACTTTCGGCGCGGTGGATGGGCTGCCCGACCCGGCGCTCGACCCGCGCCCCGACAACTTGCGCGCGGTCAATGTTGACCTCGCCCGATACACCGATGCTGAGCTGTCACGTGTTTGGGAACATCTCAATTCATTTGGCTGGGTGCGCCAGCCCTTCACGCTGGCAACCTACGTGGCAGACCCATACCCAGAATGGGATCGCATCATCGGCGCGGCGCGCATGCATGACAAACGCATCATCGCGGTGCTGTTGAGCGCGCTGCCGCGCAATCAATTCGCCAGTGCTGCCTCGGAATTCGCCGCCCGATATCAAGACCAAATCGATGTTTACCAAATCGGCGATGAGCCGAACCTGAGCGCAGCGTGGGGCGGCCCGCCCTCCGCCGCCGAGTATGTCGCGCTATTGCAGTCCGCGTATACCGCCATCCACGCCGCCGACCCCACCGCTATTGTCCTGGCCTCCGCGCTCGCGCCCACCATCGAGACCGGGCCGGAGAACATCAGCGACCTGCTCTATCTGCAACAACTCTACGACCTCGGCGCGGGCCAATATTTCGATGCGGCGGCGGGCAAGCCGTATGGTTTTTACACCGGGCCGGATGACCGGCAAGTTGATCCTCAGATTCTCAACTTCTCCCGCTTCACATTGCTCCGCGAAGTGATGGTGCGCAATGGCGATGGGCATAAGCTGTTGTGGGCCAGCAACTTCGGTTGGAACACGCTCGACTCGTCGTGGGGCAAAGCGACGCCTGAACAGCAAACCGAGTACACGCAGCACGCCTTCGAACGCGCTGCGCAGGAGTGGCCGTGGGCCGGGCCAATGGCTCTCGAAAATTATCAGCCCGCTGCGTTGGCTGACGATCCGCGTTGGGGCTTTGCATTGGCTGACCCGAACGGGCAACTGACAACACTTGGTCAGTCAATGACCAATTACCAATCACCAATAACTGCCGTGCCCGGCAACTATCCTGCGCTAAACGCATTTGCGCAGTACACCGGCGCGTGGGAGATCTCCGACCTCGGCGCAGACATCCCAGAACAATTCTCCAATTCTCAAATCACCTTTTCGTTTCAGGGCACCGACCTCGGCCTGCGCGTGCGGCGCGGCGACTATCGGGGCTATTTGTATGTGACAGTGGACGGAAGACCGGCGAATCTGCTTCCGCGCGATGACCGCGGAGCCTATCTTGTCCTCACCTCGCCCACCCTTAAGCCAGAGATCAGCGTTATCCCTGTTGTGTCCGGCATCGAGCAGCGGGATATCGAGCATACTGTGGTGATTGAACCGGAGCGTGGCTGGGATCAGTGGGCGGTGGTGGGGTTCGGCGTGGGGCGACGGCTGCCCACTGGAGATTTTTATCTTGTGGTGGGCGGCCTGCTCACGCTCAGCGTGTTGAGCGCCACCGGCCTGTGGTGGTGGGGTCGTTCACTGAATTGGGACGCACTCGGTCAGCGTGTCTCTTCATTGTGGCAACGCCTCGGCGATATGGGCCAACTGTTGATAACTGCGCTGCTCGCGCTCGTGGTTTATGCTGCGGTCTGGGCCACGTTCGACACGCAAGTCACCGCCTTCACCCGCCGCTTCGGCGACGCCGCGCCAATCGCCCTCACCGCGCTGACGGCCGGGCTGTTCTACTTCTCACCGTCGTTCATCGTCGCCATCGTTGCTCTGGTTGCACTCTTCATCCTTTTCTATCTTCGGCTTGACCTGGCGCTGGCCTTCATCGCCCTCTTCATTCCATTCTTCCTGTTCCCAAGAATGTTGTGGGAACGCGGCGCGTCGGTGTTGGAGTTTTCGCTGTGGCTGACGGTAATCGCGTGGGCAATTCGTTATCTCCCGCTGCGCCTTGCAAACCTTCGCAATCAGCGTTCGTCCTTCGTCCTTCGTCTATCGTCCATTGACTACGGCGTTTTTGCCCTGCTCATCGTTTCCGCGCTCAGCACGTTGGCTGCTGTGCAAAAAGATGTGGCGCTGTACGAGTTCCGCACGGTCATCCTGGGCGCGTCGACTTTCTACTTTCTACTCCGCGCCACGCCCCTCGACACAAAAGCCGTACAACGCATCGTCGATTTCTTCATTCTCGGCGCGGTGCTCATCGCCGTGATCGGTCTATATCAGTTCATGACCAACACCAACCTCATTGTCACTGAGGAGGGCGTGGCCCGGATTCGCAGTGTGTACGGCTCTCCGAACAATCTCGGCCTTTACCTTGGGCGCGCGCTGCCCGTAGCGTTAGCCTTAGCCTTAGCCGTTATCAATTCTTCGTCATCTGTTGTCGGCCGTGTGTTTTATGTACTCGCCGCAGTGGTCATGGGTGCGGCCATTGCGCTGAGCTTCTCACGCGGGGCGCTGTTGCTCGGCGTGCCAGCGGCGCTGGCCGTTATCCTAATCGGTTGGCAGGGGCGGCGCGGCGCGGTGGTGGTGGGTATGGGGATGTTGCTCGCCCTCATTGCCCTGCCCTTCCTCGCGCAGTTGCCGCGCCTCGCCGGCGTCTTCGATTTTCAGTCCGGCACTGGTTTTTTCCGCGTCAATCTGTGGCTCTCCGCGTGGCGGATGTTCCTCGATCACCCGTGGCTCGGTGTCGGGCCAGACAATTTTCTGTACGCCTATCGCAGCTTTTACATCCTGCCCGCCGCCTGGCAGGAACCGAATCTCTCGCATCCGCACAACATTGTGATGGATTTCCTCAGCCGTCTGGGGATTCTGGGTCTGGCTTGCGCCGCATGGCTGCTGATCGGGTTTTGGCGCGCTGCCCTCACCCCGATAAGCGAAGCGACTCCCTCTTCCATAGGGCGAGGGGGAACCGAACTCCGGATCGGCCTGATGGCGCTCGTGGCCGATATGCTCGCCCACGGCTTCGTGGATCATTCCTTCTTTCTCGTTGATCTGGCGTTTGTGTTTGCGCTGGCAGCCGCTCTCATTCAACGCCTTCGGCCAAAAGGCGTGTGATAAAATCGCGCGACTTTGACAAGGGAGTAGACTCATGCATGTTCTCGTCACCGGCGGCGCCGGCTTTATCGGTTCGCATTTGTGCGACCGATTTTTGGCCGAGGGCCATAGCGTCATCGCCATGGACAACCTCATCACCGGCAGCACTCGCAACATTCAGCACCTCGCCGGACGAGATGATTTCCGCTTCATCAAACACAACGTCTCCGAGCACATTTACGTGGATGGGCCGATTGATGTGGTGATGAACTTCGCCTCGCCCGCCAGCCCGAGCAAGACCGCGCCGACCAGTTATTTACAGTTGCCGATCCAGACGTTGAAAGTTGGCGCGCTCGGCACGCTCAATGCGCTGGGCGTGGCGAAGGCCAAGGGCGCGCGCTTCCTACACGCCTCCACCTCCGAGGTTTACGGCGATCCGCTCGAACATCCACAAAAGGAAACGTATTGGGGCCACGTAGACCCGGTCGGCCCGCGCTCGGTGTATGACGAAGCCAAACGTTTCGCCGAGGCGTTGACGATGGCGTACCATCGCACGCACGGCGTGGACACGGCCATCGTCCGCATTTTCAACACGTACGGCCCGCGCATGCAGCTGGATGATGGGCGGGTGGTGCCGAACTTCGTCGGGCAGGCGTTGCGCGGCGAACCACTCACCGTTTATGGTGATGGCACGCAGACGCGCAGCTTTTGCTATGTCGCCGACCTGGTGGAGGGCATCTACCGGCTGCTCATGTCCAATGAGCATCTGCCGACCAACATCGGCAACCCGAGTGAGATGAACATCCGCGAGTTCGCTGAGATCGTCAACGCCATCACCGGCAACCCGGGCGGTCTGCACTTCGTCAGCGAGGGCCGCACACAAGGCGACCCACAGCAGCGGCGACCCGACATCACCAAAGCCCAAACACTGCTCGG
>JBQTJD010000330.1:0-5316 GCA_052387475.1 Anaerolineales bacterium
GTCAACTTTGTCGTCAATCTGCTCTCCGGCTTGATCGCTTACTGCCATCAACCCAAGAAACCGTCGCTGCATCTTGATACTTTGTTGCGCCTACCTGCCTAACCTTATCCCGAACTCACGTTAATTACCAATAGCGAATAACCAATTGCTGGCTATTGGTTATTTGGAAAACAACATGAGCATTCTCGTCAACAAAGACACGCGCCTGCTGGTGCAGGGCGTCACCGGGCGTGAAGGATTGTTTCACACCAAGCAGATGGTCGCCGCGGGCACGAAAGTGGTCGCCGGCGTAACGCCGGGCAAGGGCGGCGAGTGGGTCGAAGATAAGATCCCGGTGTTTGATACGGTGAAGTCTGCGGTTGAATCGACCGGCGCGAATTGCTCGGTAATTTTTGTGCCGGCCAAACTCGCGCCGGATGCGATCTACGAAGCGGCGGACTCTGGCATCGCGCTCATCGTCTGCATCTCCGACTGGTTGCCGGTGCAGGATATGATGAAGGCGCGACAGTATTTGGATAACAAAGGCATCAAACTCATTGGGCCGAATTGCCCCGGTCTGCTGACGCCTGGCGAGGCCAAAGTCGGCATCATCCCCTACCATATTGCCAAGCCCGGCAACGTCGGCCTGGTCTCACGCTCGGGCACGCTGACCTACGAAGTAGTGGCCGCGCTCACCGCGCACGATATGGGGCAAAGCACGTGCGTGGGCATCGGGGGTGACCCGGTGAAGGGCTTGAATTATATTGATGTGCTGGCGCTGTTCGAAGCCGATCCGCAAACCGAGAAGGTGGTGATGATCGGTGAGATTGGCGGCAACGATGAGGAGCTGGCGGCGGACTTTATCGCGCGCAAGATGACCAAGCCCGTCGTCGCCTTCATCGCCGGGCAGACGGCGCCCCCCGGCAAGCGCATGGGCCACGCCGGCGCCATCATCGAGGGCGGCTCCGGCACCGCCGAGGATAAGATCAAAGCGTTGGAAGCCGCTCGTGTTCGAGTCGCCCAACATCCCGAGGAAATTCCGGGTCTTTTCAATTGAGCCACGAATAGTTGGAGGAAAATCATGCCGCCCGTCATCACCAAAGCCATCAATGCCCTCGAAACCGCGCACGCCGCCGTCAGCGCCAACCCCAAGAGCGCCGACGCGCATGCCGGTCTCGGCTGGGCGTACTACGGCAAGGGTCAGTTCGCCGAGGCACTGAAAAGTTTGCAGGAAGCATTGGCGTTGGACTCTGAGCATCTTGAGGCGCACTATGGCCTTGGTCTGGTTCACAAAGGCATGGGCTCCAAAATGGAGGCAGTGGCCGAATTTCAACGGGCCGCTGCGCTGGCTGAGAAGATCGAGGACAACAATCGCAACCTGATGTTGGCGCGCATCATTCGCGGCCACATCAACCAGATCAATCTTGGCGATTGGAGTCTGGGCAAGCACGAGAAGCACGTCTAACCCACACTGCAACGTTGATTGCGCTGAAGTCCGCTGAGCGGCTGATTGAACTACGGTCAGCGCCACAGCGGACTTTGTGTCTCACATGTCTATCCGCGTCATTGCTGGAAGCGCCAAAGGCCGCCGGTTGAAACTCGTGCCGGGCGAGGGCACGCGGCCGATCATGGATCGTGTCAAGGAGTCGTTATTCAACATACTGGGCGAGGACATCGCGGAAGCGCGCGTGCTGGATTTGTTCGCCGGGACAGGCAGCGTGGGGATTGAGGCCCTGAGCCGGGGCGCCGCTTACGCCGAATTTGTGGAGAGCGGGCGCAGCGCGGCGAGCGTCATCCGCGAAAACTTACAGCACACGGAGTTGTCGGATTTGGCCCGCATCGTCCGCTCGGATGTCTTTATCTATCTGCGCAACGCCCCGCGTGAGGGATTTGACTACGTGCACATCGCGCCGCCGCAATATCAGGCTCTGTGGTCGAAAACGTTGCAAGCGTTAGACGCGAAGCCAGCCTGGGTCAACCCGGATGGCGTGGTGTGTGCGCAGATTGATCCAAAAGAATATGCGCCCCAATCCTTGAGTCACTTTGAATTGTTTGATGAGCGCAAGTACGGCAGCACATTGCTGTGCCTGTATGAGCGTGTGGCCGAACGATGAAGGGATGAAGATTGTTCGTTATTCCCCGTTGGCCGGCGGTTCGTCCGGTGTGGGCATCTTTTCCGGCTTGAGGTAAACCACACCCAGCGGCGGAACAGTCAACAAGAGCGAATAGGGCTGGCCCTGCCACGGGGTCGGCTCGGCCGGCAGGCCGCCCGCGTTGCCAACGTTGCCCCCGCCATAATGAACTGAGTCGCTGTTGAGGATTTCACGGTATTGCCCGCCCACCGGGGCGCCGACGCGATAGCCCATGCGCGGCACCGGCGTAAAGTTTGCTACGATGACCAGACACTCGCGTTTGTCTTTCGCATACCGGATGAACGAGACGGTGCTCTGATCCACATCACGGAAGTCCACCCACTGAAAACCGTCCCACTGAAAATCCACTTCGTGCAATGCCGCCTCGGCAGCGTAGAGATGATTGAGGTCTTTCACGAATTGCCGGGTCTGCTGGTGGAAGGGCTGATCGAGCAAGTGCCAGTCCAGCCCACTCTGAAAATTCCATTCATTCCACTGGCCGAACTCGCCGCCCATGAAGTTCAGCTTCTTGCCGGGGAAAGCCGTCATA
This sequence comes from Anaerolineales bacterium, assembly GCA_052387475.1. GTDB lineage: Bacteria > Chloroflexota > Anaerolineae > Anaerolineales > UBA6663 > JANWXR01. Next base: position 2,662 of record JBQTJD010000330.1, read on the forward strand.
TAGGCATACAGCGCGCGCAGATTGGCGAACTGCCGCCACTGGTCCCCCGGCATTTTGTTGAGCAGCGAGCGTTTGCCGTACACGACTTCGTCATGCGAAAACGACAGGATAAAGTTTTCGCTGTAAGCGTACATCATCGCAAAGGTCAGGCTGGTGTGGTGATAGCGCCGATGCACGGGGTCTTTCTGAAAGTATTCGAGCATGTCGTGCATCCAGCCCATGTTCCACTTCAGGTCAAAGCCCAACCCGCCCAGGTAAACAGGCCGCGAGACCATCGGCCAGGAGGTGGATTCTTCGGCGTAGGTCAGCACATCGGGGTGATGCTCGTGCACCAGCTCATTGAAGCGCTTGAGGAAATCTACGGCGTCGAGGTTCTCGCGCCCGCCAAATTTGTTCGCCACCCACTCGCCTGACTTGCGCGAGTAGTCGAGATACAACATCGACGCGACGGCATCTACACGCAAGCCATCGATGTGATAGTGCTCGAGCCAGAACAGCGCGTTGGAGAGCAGGAAGTTGCGCACCTCGCTGCGGCCAAAGTTGAAAATGAACGTGCCCCAATCTTTGTGTTCGCCCTGGCGTGGGTCGGCGTGTTCGTAAAGATGCGTGCCATCGAAGTAGCCGAGGCCATGTTCATCTTTGGGAAAGTGAGCGGGCACCCAATCCACCACGATGCCCAGACCGGCCTGGTGAGCCTGATCGACGAAATAGCGAAAGTCATCGGGTGAGCCAAAGCGTGAGGTGGGCGCAAAGTAGCCGGTGACCTGATAGCCCCACGAGCCGTCATACGGGTGCTCGGCAATGGGCATCGTCTCGATGTGGGTGTAGCCCATCTCCTTCACATACGGCACCAACTCGTCCGCCAGTTCGCGATACGTCAGCCACTGGTCGTCACCCTTGCGCTTCCACGAGCCGAGATGAACTTCGTAGAGGTTGATCGGCGCCTCAAAGCTTTGCTGTTGTTTGCGAGCCGCCATCCACTCGCCGTCGTTCCATTGATATTGATTGATGTCGTAGACGACCGAGGCGTTGGCCGGGCGCAACTCCGACGCGAAGCCAAATGGGTCGGCCTTGTTGGCGATGTAGCCCCGAAAACGACTCTTCACTTCATACTTGTACACCGTGCCCGGGCCAAGGTCAGGGATGAAGAGTTCCCAGATGCCGCTGGCCCCGCGCGGGCGCATCGGGTGACGCCGCCCATCCCAGCGATTGAAGTCGCCGACGACGCTCACCCGCAGCGCACCAGGCGCCCACACGGCAAAGACGGTACCGGCCACGCCCTGATGGGTGACTGGGTGCGCGCCAAGCTTTTCCCAGGCCTTCAGCAGATTGCCCTCGTTGTATAAGTACAAGTCCATCTCGCCCAACACCGGCGCAAAGCGATAGGGGTCATCCACCACACGCGTGTTGCCGTTCCAGTCGGTGACCGCAAGTTGGTAGTCGAAAAACTGTGTTTCATCCGGCAGGGCCAGCTCAAAGAAACCTTCATCATGCCCGCGCTCCAATGGCTGCGAACTTTCACCGCGCCGCACCGCTACTTCTTTGGCGTCCGGCTGAAACGTTCGCAGTATCAAGCCCTGGCCTTCGGGGCGTTGATGCAGGCCCAACACATCGAACGGCGCGCTGTAGTGTCCGCCAACAATGGCAGCGATGATGTCGGGTGAAGTGATTGGCATGAGCGTTCCCTGTGCGGATGATTAGCGCGACCGGTAGGCGTCGTTTACTGACTGAAAGTCACAGCTTGATCGGAAATTTTTAACCGTTCCGCCAGCGCCAGCGCCGGTTCGAGTTTGGCGCGTGGCGCGTGCGTGGCCTGCGCGCGTAAATAGGCCAACAGCATTTCCTGCGCGCGGGCCGGACGAATTTCAAAGCCCAGGCGTTCGGCGGCGGTGATGACGCTGCTCAGGCGCGTGCTACGCTCGGCCAGTTGGCCATCGTGTACGAGGGCTTTAACCCCATCGGCGACGGCGCCTTCGAGTGCGCGGACCGCATCGCCCGCATCGAGTTGAATACCGTCGCGGTACGCCAAATCGAGCACACCGGCCATGTTCGCTTCGGCGGCTTCATCGGGTTCACGGGCCAGTTCGCCGGCAGCTTGCGCGAGTTGATGGCTCAGTGTGTATTCAGCGGCCACGCGCAGTTCGGTTGGCACCGGCATCTGCGCTTCGTGCAGCGCAGCAATGGTGCCGAGATGCCGCGTATAAATCTGTTGATACGACTGAGCCAGGTCGGTCAGTGTGTCCTCGTCGAGCACCTTCAGCAAGCGCCGCCGGTCGGAGGGGGGCAGATCGCCCAGGCCGTAAAACATCGGGCCGAGCGCGGCTTTGAGCACCCGCATCAGCTCGGCCTGCGTGGCCTCGGCCGGCGAATTGTTGATCAGTGCGCACACGTTCTTGCTATCTTGCGGGTCGTCGCAAAAGACAGTAGAGGCGGCGAAGTTGTAGCCGCCCAAATGCAGGGCGGCATAGGCCCAACCGGTATGATGCCCGGTGAACTCCGACGTCATGCGGACGTGCCCGCAGACCAGTGAGTAATCGCCGATGGCGCTGGTGGTGTTGAAGACTTGCTCGATGCGCCGCCCGTGACGGTGGTAGCGCACCGGGAACGGATGGGCCAGCGCGGCGATGGCGTGACTGGCCGCAATGCGATTAGGAT
>JBQTJD010000331.1:0-2324 GCA_052387475.1 Anaerolineales bacterium
GTCTGTGGGGACTGCCAGCACACCCGCCGCGCCGCCCAGCGCCCCACTCAGGAGGAGCGAAGGCAGCAACGTCACCCACACCAATCCGCTCAGCACCCAGAGTGAGCGGTTGGTGCGAGTGATGCTCCAGGCTTGTTTGATGAGGTCGCTGATGTTCATACTATCGTGAAGCGTGACACGTGATAAGCGCAGCGACACTCACGTTTCACGCTTCACGCTTTACGGGCCACGTCACTCCCACTCAATCGTCGCCGGGGGTTTGCTCGAAATATCGTACACCACGCGATTGATGCCTTTGACTTCGTTGACGATCCGCGAAGAAATTTTCGCCAGCACGTCGTAGGGCAGCCGCGCCCAATCGGCGGTCATGAAGTCGTCGGTGGTGACGGCGCGCAGGGCGCACACTTCCTGATACGTCCGGCCATCGCCCATCACGCCGACGGAGCGCACCGGCAGCAGCACGGCAAAGGCCTGTGCCGTACCGGACGAACGCTCTGCGTTCGCGCGCAGCAGCCCCGCCGCGCCGAGTTCATCGGTCGTGATCTTGTCCGCCGTGCGCAATCGTTCCAATCGTTCCCACGTGATCTCGCCAAGGCAGCGCACCGCCAGGCCGGGGCCGGGGAACGGTTGCCGCCACAGCATCGCCTCCGGCAGGCCGAGTTGTGCGCCGACCGCGCGCACCTCATCTTTGAACAAGTAGCGCAGCGGCTCGACAAGTTGAAAGTTCAAATCTTTCGGCAGTCCGCCGACGTTGTGGTGTGTTTTGATCTTGGCCGCGTTCTGCCGCTCCGGCCCGGCGGACTCGACCACATCGGGATAGATCGTTCCTTGAACGAGGAAGCGTGATCCTTCACCCCTAATCCCTTCTGTGGCAGAGGGGCGAGGGATTAGGGATTTTGCCTCGCGCTCAAAAATCCGGATGAATTTCTCGCCGATGATCTTGCGCTTCTGCTCGGGGTCAGTGACGTTTGCCAGCGCATCGAGGAACTCCTCGGCGGCGTTGACGGCGATGAGTTTAGCGTGCAGCGTCTGCCCGAACGTTTCGACCACATCCCCGGCCTCGCCTGCGCGTAACATGCCGGTATCCACAAAGATGCATGTGAGTTGATCGCCAAGCGCACGCTGCACCAACGCGGCGGCCACTGTGGAATCGACGCCCCCACTCACACCGGCCACCACGGTGGCCCCGGTTGCACCAGCCACCGCTCCCACCTGCGCCTGAATCTTGGCGATGGCGTCATCGACCATCGAGCCGGGCGTCCACTCCGCTTTCACCTTCGCCGCGTTGAGGAAGTTCTGAATGATCGCGCGTCCGTGCTCGGTGTGATTGACTTCCGGATGAAACTGGATGGCGAAGTAGCCGCGCGCCGCATCCTCCATCGCCGCGATGGGGCAGTTGTCACTCTGCGCAACCTCGCGGAAGCCGGTCGGCACGCGATCCACCTTATCGCCGTGGCTGGCCCACACTTGAAAGGAGGAAGGCGAAAGGATGACGGATGAAGTGTCGGTGACGGTGAGTTGCGCGCGGCCGTATTCACGTTGTGAGGAGGGGGCGACGTGCCCACCCAGCGCTTGCGCCAGCAACTGCATTCCATAGCAAATGCCCAGCACGGGAACACCAGCGCGTAACACATACTCCGGCAACTGTGGCGCGCCCGCGTCGTACACCGAGTTTGGCCCACCAGAGAGGATGAAGGCGCACGGGTTGAGCGCCAGCACTTTTTCGGCGGGCGCGTCGTGCGGGAACAACTCACAGTACACATGCGCCTCGCGCACGCGCCGGGCGATGAGTTGCGAGAACTGTGAGCCGAAGTCGAGGATGGCGATGGAGTCCATTGGCAGATGGCGGATGGCAGATAGCGAATGGCTATTCCGGGCCGAGTGTGCGGCGGAAAGCGTTGATGGATTTGGCGAGGGCCTCACCTTCTGAGTAAAGTTGGTCGAGTTCGGCTTGGGCGATGTAGTTTTGATCAAGCGCTTGAAAACCGCCGGAGACGAACTCGAAAGTTGATCCTACGGCGTTATCCAAATACAGATCGAAATGTTTGGAGCTTTTCTTCGCTGAGCCTTCAGCAATATTCAATGCGATTGAGTGCGCCGCGCGGTGTATCTGCGATGTCAAGGCATAATCCTCTTTGCGCGGAAACTTGGCCGTCAATTTGTTGACCGTTTTCGAAAACGCCCGCGCCATATGCCAAATCTTTAGGCTCTCAAATCTGAATGGCATCCTGATTTCCTCCCTAGGCTATCCGCCATCCGCTATTTGCCATCGGCCATCAGCCATCCGCAAACACAATCTGGCCTTCACTCATATCCGCAATCCT
>JBQTJD010000332.1:0-5725 GCA_052387475.1 Anaerolineales bacterium
AATCGCTCCTAATCGATTAGGGCGCTGGACTCTCATTTTACTTGGGCTTAATTTCCGAGGCATGTCAAAGCCAATCATCCGGAGAAGACAAGCCATCCATGCCAATTCCCGATTGAGCTTGTCGAACGATGTGTTCTTGCTCTGACCAATGAAAATGATTGGGTGCTTGATCCATTTGCAGGGGTCGGCTCGGCACTGATAGCCGCCGTAAAGAATGGCCGCCGAGCGATGGGTGCTGAGAAAGAACAGAGATATTGTGAGATAGCAAGGCAACGACTGAATGATTTTTTCACAGGTCAATTGCCAATACGGCCCCTGGGCAAACCCGTTTATCAACCGACAGGGAGAGAGAAAGTTGCGCAAGTTCCGAATGAGTGGATGATCCGGGAAAAGAAAGGAACAAAGCGCCGATGAAAATTGCTCAGAAATACTCGCATCTCAACGGAGAGGAGTATCTGCTTATTCACAAGCGTCAACTTTATAAGGAAATACAGCAAGCGATAGGCTTGGTGGATGCAGCCAGGTTCAAAGATAAGATCAGTGAGGAACGAGGCAGACACGGGAAGCTTTTGTATAGTCCAGACCGGTTGAACAGGGAGTTCGTTCGGGTCTTTCAAAGCCTTGGTTGGCAATCGGTGCGGAGGAATTTTCACGTGTCCGTTGATCCTTTAGTAGTGAAGAGCATTGAACCCCTAAAATTCGCGGAGCAGGCCAGCTATTTAGACTCCATCGCTCATCCCAAGATCACTTCATATAACCAGACCGACTTTGTCAAGGAGTCGGTAGCGATTGAAGTTCAGATGGGGAAATATTTCGCCGTTACATACGATTTATTTGTCAAGCACCTGTCCTTCTACACTGGAGGACTGATCGACGTAGGAATTGAGATAGTATCGACAAAGAAGATGCAGGCAGAAATGTCATCTGGCCCGCCATTTTTCGAGAAAGAAGTTCACAATGTCCTTCGTCATGGCAGAACCACACCCCCTGTGCCTCTGGTAATCCTCGGGATGGAACCCTAATGGAATCAAAATTCCAAGACCTCAAAACCCGCCTGCTCGAAATCAACGACCTCAACTCCGCAGCGGCGGTGTTGGGGTGGGATCAGCACACGTATATGCCGCCGGGCGGAGCGGCAGCGCGCGGGCAGCAGCTCGCTACGTTGAGCCGGTTGGCACAGGAGAAGTTCACTGACCCCGCCATCGGTAAGCTGCTTGATGAATTGCAGCCGCACGCCGAAAGCCTGTCGTATGACTCGGATGATGTAGCCCTCATTCGCAAAGTACGACACGATTACGAGCAAGCGGTGAAGGTGCCGCCGGCTTTTGTCGCAGAGATGACGGCCCAACAATCGGCGGCGCTGCAGGCGTGGGCGGCGGCCCGCCCGGCCAATGACTTCGCCTCGGTCAAGCCGCACCTCGAAAAGATGCTCGACCTCAGCCGCCGTTTGTCCAACTTCTTCCCCGGCTACGAGCACATCGCCGACCCGCTCATCGACTTCGCCGATTACGGCATGAAGGCTGCGAGCGTGCGAGCTGTCTTCGGCCAATTGCGCGAGCGACTCGTGCCGCTGGTGCAGGCCATTACTGCACAGCCGCCCGCCGATGACGCATGCCTTCATCAACACTTCCCCGAAGACAAGCAATGGGCCTTCGGCGTCGAGGTCATCAAAGCCTTCGGCTACGATTTCACTCGGGGTCGGCAGGATAAGGTCGCCCACCCTTTCGCCACCAAGTTCGCCATCGGTGACGTGCGCATCACCACGCGCTTCAAAGAAAATGATTTTGGCGACGGGCTGTTCAGCACGATGCATGAGTCCGGGCACGCAATGTACGAGCAGGGCGTCAATCCCGCTTACGACCGCTTACCGCTCACCAACGGCGCCTCGGCGGGTGTGCACGAAAGCCAGTCGCGGCTGTGGGAGAACCTCGTCGGGCGCAGCCGGGGATTTTGGGAGCACTTCTATCCAAAGCTGCAAGCCGCGCTGCCCGAGCACTTTGGCCGCGTCCCGCTGGAGACGTTTTACCTCGCGATCAACAAGGTGCAGCGCTCGCTCATCCGCACTGACGCCGATGAGGTGACGTACAACCTGCACGTCATCCTGCGCTTTGATCTTGAATTGCAGATGCTCGAAGGCTCGCTGGCTATCAAAGATTTGCCGGAGGCGTGGCACGCGCGCTATCAATCCGACCTTGGCGTGCGAGCGCCAGACGACCGCGATGGGGTGCTGCAAGACATGCATTGGTTCTACGCGCAGATCGGCGGCATGTTTCAGGGTTACACGCTCGGCAATATCCTCAGCGCCCAGTTTTACGCCAGGGCGCTTGAAGCGCACCCCGGCATCCCCGCGCAAATCGCGCGCGGTGAGTTTATCGAGCTGCACGGTTGGTTGAAGGACAACATCTATCAGCATGGCAGCAAGTACACCGCGCCGGAACTCATCCGGCGTGTAACGGGCGGCGACCTTAATATTGAACCGTATATGCAATACCTGCGGGGAAAATACCTGCCACTCTATGGGTTGAGTGCTTGATCAGTGGAGCATCGAAAGAAAACAAGAGGCCCAGCGACGGGGGGATCGCTGGGCCTTATGTTTCAGGTTGGCGATTGCTCGCTGACCTGACACGCGCCTATGTTTTTGCGTTTCCACTCGGAGGGGGTGGCGCGATACCTTTGATATAAAACCGCTGACTGAGCAAGGTGTGAATAAAAGCTAAATGGTCGATGAGAGGGACGACCGGCTGTATCTCGGCGCTATGGATCGCGGCGGGACTTAAACTCCTTTTCCCATAACTCAACTTCAGCACTGCTCAAACCCTTTTCTTTTTGATTTGGCAAAGAGGGCGTCGCCAACATATCGCGAGCGAAGGAGGCCGCATCGCGTACTAGCGCACCCCGCTCACGGACGGCGGCCCTTACGCGCGCATCGGAGGTGACCACCATCAGCCCGCGTGGGTTGCGCTCATTGCGCACGAGTTCCACGATGACATCATCCGCCGTGCGGGGCGGCCGGGCAAAACGCACCGACAAAATCGAGTTGGACATTCCGCGTTGCCCGGTGAGTTGGCCTCGGTCAAAGACGACTGTCCCTTTTTTCTTTGCGCGCCTGAGGTAGCCGCGCAACAGCACCACCAGTTGTTGTTCGTCGTCTGGGTCATCTAACCGCAGCCCCGCCATTTGGCCGATGAGGTTGTGTCCATCGATGATGAACGGCATGCGCGCATTGTAGCACTCACAAGCGCCTGTGCTATTATCCGCGCAACTTGCGATGAACGCACGCCGCCTGATTCTTTATCTGCTTCTCAATGCTGTGGTGTCCATAGCAGCCACCTGGCTGGCGTTGTGGATTTGGGAGAACTACATCTCACCGCGCTCGACCGCACCGCGCGCTGCCCTATCGGCTGCGCCGTCAGCCACTCCGGCGCCCGGCTTCCCGGCGGTGATTGCATCGCCGTTGCCGACAGTGCCACCCTCGCCGCCCGCTAGGCCACTCACCCATAGCGTTCAGAGCGGTGAGACGCTCGGTTCCATCGCGCAGCAGTATGGCCTTTCGATTGAAGAATTAATGCAGACAAACGGCCTCACCGACCCGAACCGGCTCGATGTTGGCCAGACGCTGATTGTGGGGATGCCGCCTACTGCGCTGCCCACCGAAGCGCCGCCGGTTGCCCCACTTTCCACCGCCACACCTAATCCCAATGCGCCCGCACCCAACCTTGCCATTCGCGAAGTGCGGTCACCGGGTGTGCTAGCGGAGGAAGTCGTCGTCATCGCCAACTCCGGCGGCCCGGTGGACTTGGCCGGCTGGACGTTGCGGGATGAGGCGGGCCGGGTCTATATCTTCCCAGCGCTCACCCTGTTTGAGGGGGGCATCGTGAATTTACACACGCGGGCCGGGCAGGACAGCGTGATAGACTTGTATTGGAATTTGGCGGAGCCGGTGTGGCGCGCCGGCCAATTGGTTTTGCTCAGTGACTCGAACGGTAGTTTGAGCGCGCGTTATACGGTGCCATAATGGACTTCGACAAAATCATCGAGAAAATCCTGCGTCAGGCCCAGGCCGAGGGCAAGTTCGATAACCTGAGCGGGCAAGGCAAGCCGCTGAAACTCGACCATGAAAACGAAGCGTCCGAGGAGTGGGCTGCGAATCATCTGCTCAAGAATCAAAACCTGCGGCCCGCTTGGCTGGAAGAAGATGTCGCGATCCGCGACGAGTTGGAGGGCGCCCGAACGAGGTTGCAGCGCACTTACCGCTGGCACGCGGCGGAGATGATACAGTTGAGCGGCAAGTCGGATGAAAAATCCGTGCGCCAGTGGGCCTGGGCCGAAGAAGAGTGGAAGCGAGTGCAGACGGAATTCCGCGAGACGGTGAAGCAACTCAATCAACGCATCCGTCTGTTGAATCTCAAAGTGCCCTCCGATCAATTGCAGCGCATCATCATTGATGCCGACGCCGAACTGGCGAAAGCCTGCCGGTAAACAAAAACACCGCCCCAAGTTGGGGCGGTGTTCGTTTCAGCGCCTGAGGTTACGCAGTTTTATCGTCGTCGGTCTTTTCTTCAAGCGAAGCCGCCAGCTTCTGCTCGTCTTTCTTGTCGCCGCCCAGGCCCTCACGGAACTGGCGGATGGCGCTGCCCATCTCACCGCCGATGCGGCCCAGCCGGCCGACACCAAACAGTAGCACCACGATGATGAGGATGATGATCCACTCCATGCCATTGGGAAGTCCGAACATGTTTGCAATCCCTTCACTGATGTTGATGCGATTATAGCACCGGCCACAATATCTTGCGGGAAGCCTACCCGTCTGCTACACTCCTCCAGCAATGCCCGCGCAAGCTCTCTATCGTAAATGGCGTCCGCAGTTGTGGGATGAGGTGGTAGGGCAGGAGCACGTCGTGCAGACGCTGCGTAACGCCATCGCTGCTGATCGGATGGGCCATGCGTATTTGTTCTCCGGCCCGCGTGGCTGCGGCAAAACCACCAGTGCGCGCCTCGTCGCCAAAGCCCTCAACTGTCTGCACACTGATCCGGCTCAACGCCCGTGCAACATCTGTGAGTATTGTGTCGCGGTGAACGAGAGCCGTTTCCTCGACCTGATCGAAATTGACGGCGCTTCGAACAACAGCGTCGAGAACGTCCGCGAACTGCGCGACAAAATCAACTTCGCGCCGAGCCAGGGTCGCTTCAAAATCTATATCATCGATGAAGTGCACATGCTCAGCATGGGCGCGTTCAATGCCTTGCTCAAAACACTCGAGGAACCGCCGCCGCACGCTGTCTTCATCCTCGCCACCACCGAGAGCTACAAAATCCCGGCCACCGTGGCCTCGCGCTGCCAGCGCTTCGAGTTCCGCCGCATCCCCGTCACCGACATCGTAGCGCGCTTGGAAGAGCTGTGCCGGCAGGAAAACGTCACCGTCGAACAACCCGCGCTTGAACTCGTGGCGCGACAGGCGACAGGCGCGTTGCGCGATGCCATCAGCCTGCTTGATCAACTCGTCTCCGCCGACAATGTTGTCACCCTGGCGCAAACCCAGGCCTTGCTTGGCACCGCGGTGAGTCAAACCGTGCAGGAGTTGTCGTCGGCGTTGGCCGCAAACGATACCGCCGTGGGCGTCAACCTGATCAACACGGTGATTGATGGCGGTATTGACCCGCGCCAACTCGCGCGCCAAATGGTCGAGTACCTTCGGGCGCTAATGCTCATCCGCCTCGGCAACGC
>JBQTJD010000333.1:0-4248 GCA_052387475.1 Anaerolineales bacterium
TAGTTCTCGTCATTTTCCATGACAGCGGCTTTTTCACCCATCGGCTCATCCGCTTCGTCATCGGCTTGCAGGTTGGCCTGGCTCTCGGCGATCTCGGTCAACAACTGATCGGCGTGCTCTTCCTCGGCCAGCGAGACGCGCAGCAGCGACGCCGCTTCTTCATAGCCCAACTGCTCAGCGTGGGCGATAGCCGTGCCGTAGCTGGCAATCTCGTAGTGCTCGACCTTCTGCGCCGCCCCAATCAGGGCCGCATCCAGCACCGGCTCGACCGCTTCGCTCATGATCTCCTTGCCTTCTTCCAATAGCCCTTCCATGCCCACACACTTCTTGCCTTTCGCGCGCATATCCAATTGCTGGGCGATCTGCTCCAACCGTTGGGCCTGGCTGCGGGTCTGGCCCAGATGATCTTCGAAGGCCTGGCGCAGTTCATCGGACGTGGCGGCCTTGGCCATCTTGGGCAGAGCCTTGACGATCTGGTTTTCGGCGCTGTACAGGTCTTTGACTTCGCCTTCGAACAGCGCTTCGAGGGTATCGACTTTCATGGTGCGTCTCCCGATAGAATGGTGAACGTGATCGGCTTCTACCATAGCGCAAAGCAAATTCATCCGTCTATAGTCCGGGATACAGGCGAAGATACATTTGCTGTTGTGTCCAATGAAGCTGATCAATGTCAGTCGCGCCGGGTACAACTCCGGATATATTTCACTGCCGGTACGTTTCAGGCAGCGCCAGCGCGAGTATGATGAGCACGGACTGAGATGAACCTGACTGCGAAATTCCCCAGCCTCGCCGGTTTGCCGAAAGCGGCCATCGTTGTTGCGCACCCGGATGATGAGACGCTCTGGGCGGGCGGCTTTGTCCTGGAGCATTTTCATTGGAACTGGCACATCCTCAGCTTGTGTCGCGGCAGCGATCCGGATCGCGCGCCGAAGTTCGCCTGCCTGTTGCAACAGTTGTCCGCCTCGGGCGTGATGGCCGACCTGGATGATGGGCCGGAGCAACGACCGCTCTCGCCCCGCGCTGTGCAACAACAGGTGCTCAAGCTGTTGCCGCGCCGCCAGTTTGATGTGGTGCTCACCCATGGCCCGCTGGGTGAGTACACCTGGCATCGCCGGCATGTGGAAGTGTGTCAGGCCGTCACCACGCTTTGGCAGACGGGCCAGATTTCTGCCAAGGCGTTGTGGTGGTTCGCATATGAAGACGGCGGGCGGCAATATCTGCCGCGCGGTGTGCGCGGCGCGCATCTTTATCAAGCGCTCGCGCCGGAGACGTGGCGGATCAAACATGATTTAGTGACTCAAGTCTATGGCTTCAGCCCGGAAAGCTGGGAAGCGCGCACCACGCCGCGCGCGGAGGCCTTTTGGTGTTTTCAATCGCCGCGCGCGCTGGAACAGTGGCTGAGTGAACGCGAGATGGCGATATGAAAATCCTGCTGCTCTACAAACATCCGCCGCAGCCGGAGGGCCTCTCGACGCAGGGCCAACTATTGTGTCGCGGTCTGGAAGAGTTGCAGGTGGAGGTGCGCGCCGCGCACTTTGAGTCGGCTATGGAGAAGGAGTGGTATTACCACTGGTTCCAGCCCGATGTGGTGCTTGGCGTTGGCTATTGGGGACATACCCCGCATCTTGTTTTGCACCCGCAGCGTTTTGGGAGGCTGGCCGTGCCCTGGCTGGTGGCGGATGGCTTCGTCGCCAACTATCGCGATACGCTCAATGCGTTGCCGTTGGTGCTGGTCACTTCGAACTGGGTGCGGCAAATGTACATTCGCGATGGCGTCCGCGAAGACGCGCTCGAAGTGCTGCCGGTGGGTTGTGACACGGAGGCCTTTATCCCGCGCCCGGTGGATGACGCGCACGTGCAAGCGATGCGCAAAGTGCTGGGCATCAGCCCCGATCAATTGCTGATCCTCACCATGGGCGGCGACGGCGCTTCCAAGGGCGCGCGCGAAGTGATGCGCGCGCTGGCTCGCATTCGCGCCCAGGCGCCCGATTGGCGCTACGTGTGCAAGGTCTGGCCGCAGCCGCGCACCGCGCAGCAGAACGTGCACGATTTACAACTGGCGGATGAACTGGGCCTGGCCGACCGCGTCGTCTATCCGACCGACATCGTTTCGCGCGAGTTGATGTCTTATCTGATGGCCGCGTGCGATATTTATGCCGCGCCTTCTCGGCTGGAAGGATTTGGGATGGGGCAGGTGGAAGCGAATGCGTGCGGCAAACCGGTTGTGGGCCTGAAGGCGATGGGGATGCTGGATACGCTGGTGCACGGGCAGACGGCTTTGCTGGCGCGGGTGGCGCGCGAGAACTACATCAGCGAGACCGTCCTCGGCCCGGAGTGCGGCTTCGCCGAGGGGCAGCGCATTACGCTCAATCCGCCGCGCATCGCCGATTATCGCGCCGACGTTTCGGACCTGGCCGAGTATCTGCTTCAACTCATGCAATCACCCGAACTGCGCGCGCGCCTGGGGGCGGCCGGTCGCCAGCGCGTGGTCGAACACTTCGATTACCGCGTGGTGGCGCAACGCTTGCTTCAAATTTTGTCCGACCGGTTTGGGCTGCGCTAGACCCGACGCCAGTTGATATTTAGAACTCGCCTTACGCAAAAGATGTATGTCATTCCGAGCGAAGCGAGGAATCTCTGGTTCGAAGTAGAGCTTCCTCGCCGCAACAGCGCGGCTCGGAATGATAGGTCTGTGTCGCTGCGTAAGGTGAGTGTAGAACTCACTCCGCAATTAGGCTGGATGTCTGACCCTTATCTCAATAGTAGGGGCATTCGACCATGCCCCAATGCGCCACTTGCATGATGCGCCCGTTGCCCGCCTCAGTTCAAGAAGCACGTCAGGCCGCGCTGGAAGTGTTGCGGCATAACGCCCGCGGCCCGTACGGGGCGTTGCCTCGCACGGCGGGCTGGGGGTATCCCGAACCGTATACGCGCGACCTCATGATTGCCGCGCTGGGCGTTTTAGTGAGCGGCGACGAGGCGCTGGTGCAATCGCTGCGGGTGGTGTTGGCGACGCTGGCGCAGCATCAAACACGCCGGGGCCACATCCCCTCACTCGTGCACGATCCCCACAATCTCGGCGCCAGCGATACCACGCCGCTGTTCCTCATCGCGCTGGCGTGCTATCGAACGGCAACGCGCGAGGCGGATTTTTTAAGCGAAGCCGCACAGCGCGCGCTCGTCTGGCTAGAGTATCAAAGCCCCTCCGATACGACGCTGGTAGCCCAGCAACCGACCAGCGATTGGCGTGATGAACAGTGGGTGATCGGCCACGGCTTATATGTGAACGTGCTGACTTATTTGGCTCTGCGTTTGCATGAACGCCACGACCAGGCTGCCGCGCTGCGCCGGCTGATCAATCGGCCGGTGGGCGGCGCGAGGCGCGGCGCGAGGCGCGGCGCGAGGCGCGGTGTAGGCCTGCGTCTACGGGACAAGCCGCACTATGCGCTCTGGCAATACAAGGTTCACTTCAGCGCGCGTTTTGATCTATTGGGCAACGCCCTGGCGATTGTGGCCGGGATCGCGCCGGTAACCCGCGCCCGGCAGATCGTCGCGATGGTGGAAGCGCAGTGCCGCCAGTTGCGGCGGCGGAGAGAGTTGGCGTCTGAGCTGCCGCCGTGTCTTTTTCCTTTTATCTACCCCGACGACCCCGATTGGCTGCCTCGCTACGCCCGGTACAACCAGCCCGGCCATTATCACAACGGCGGCATCTGGCCGTTTGCGTGCGGGTTTTACATCGCCGCCCTCGTGGCAGCGCGTCAGTATCAACTGGCAGAGCGCAAGCTGCTGGCCCTCACAGCCCTGGTGCGTGCGGGGCGCAATCATCCCGTGGCTTTTGGGTTCAACGAATGGTTTCGAGCGCAGGATGAAACGCCTCGCGGCCATGATTGGCAAACCTGGTCAGCGGCTATGTACCTATATGCGGCGACGGCTGTCGAACAAAGGCGCACCCCGTTTTTCGACCCCGTACGAGCACGAGCGCAAGCGTAGCAGCGCGGGCACTGTAGGACGAGGGCCGACGAAGTAAAACGGCTTTGGCCTACTCGGTGATTAAAAGCCAGCCGATACAACCCGGAAAAGGCCTCCGCTATTCTGACCGCGTATTCAAGGTTTGGCCTTTCACCAGCTTGGCACTCAGGTCAGCAAGTAGGCTGGCCGGCATCGGGACACCCTCACCATGTCGTCTGAAACCATCCTCGCTTTTTCTTCTGAACGTTGGAATGGAGTCGCCCATCGCGCGCAACAAAT
>JBQTJD010000334.1:0-16552 GCA_052387475.1 Anaerolineales bacterium
TCCGACAGTAGCATGTTCGATCGTCCATCGAAACCGCTCCTCCATATCAAGAATGACATGGAAGGTAACGGTTCCGTTATAGCTCTCAGCTTGTAAAGGGGCCTGTACCCGTTATAGGGACACTACCAGTTTTTGGGAACGCCAATTTGCTCCGCACATGTCCCGATTCTATATCGAACAGGACCCTCAATGCGTGACGGGCAGACGCAGCGTGAAGACCGTGCCCTGCGCCACGCGGCTGCGTACAGCCACGGTGCCGCCGTGCCGCTCGATGATGGCGCGCACCAGCGCGAGGCCAAGGCCGCTGCCCGGCACGGCGCGCGCCCGCTCGCCGCGATAAAGTTCCTCCCACACGTGCGGCAACTCGGCCTCGGGGATGCCGGGTCCGGTGTCGGCGACCTCGATCACCACCGAGGCCCCGTCCTCGAACGCGCGCACTTCAATGGTGTCGCCCGGGAAGGTGAACTTGAAGGCGTTGTCCACCAGGTTGTGGAGGACGAGCAGCAACAGATCGCGGTCGCCGGAGATTTGCGGCAACGGCCACGGGGCTTTGGGCATGAGCAGGTTGAAGCGGCGATCTTCGGCCTCGGCGCGCTCGCGGGCCAGTTCCTCCACTTGCTGCAACAACTCGCCGACGTCCCCTGGCGCGCGTTCGAGGGGCCGCGTCCCGAGTTCGGCCAGCTTGCGCAAATCGGCGGTCAGGCGGCTGACGCGCTGCACCTGTGCCTCCACACTCTGCACGGCCTCAGGTGAACGATCCACCGCGAGGTTGGCGAGGCCGACGCGCATGGCGGTGAGTGGATTCTTTAGTTCGTGATCCAACCGGCGCAGGAAGCGGCGGCGGTCGTCGGCGGCTTCAGCCTGAACTTTGCGGCGCGCCCGGCGCTCGCCGAGCCGCTGGCCCCGGTGCCACAGGGCCACGCCCGCGAGGCACAGCGCCGAGGTGGTCAATCCCAATACCAATACGACGAAACTCAAATCCGCGCGCATGAAAGCTTTGGGGTTGGCGAGCACGCCGGTGACAAACAAGAGCGCGAGCGCGACGCTGACGAACGCCGGGATGAGGGCGAGCACCCAGCGCGGGACGTTCACGCGGCAGCCGCCTCCACACGGCCCACGAAACGATAGCCCTGGCCGGGCACGGTCTCGATGAAAGTTGGTCGAGCCGGGTCATCGCCCAACGCGCGCCGCAACTCGGCGATGCGCGTGTCCACCGTGCGTGTGCCGGTCGGATAATCCCAGCCCCACACCGCATCGAGCAAACGCTCACGGCTGATCAGTTCGTCGGGATGCGTCATCATGTATTCGAGCAGTGATGCCGCCTTGGGTGTGAGTGTTGCTTCGCGAGCGTTGAGCCAGGCGCGATGCGAGGCGCGGTCAATCGTCAACGCGCCGCTCTTGAGGCGGGTGGCGGTGGCGAGCGGCGGCTGGCCGGGTCGCGCGCGGCGCAACACCGCGCGGATGCGGGCGATGAGTTCGTGCGGGTCGAAGGGCTTGTTGAGGTAATCGTCCGCGCCCTCCTCTAGCGCCATGGCGCGCTCGGTGGCCTCGCCTACTTGCGTGAGCAGAATCACCGGCGTCCAGTTGCCCTCGCGTCGCAGCCGGCGGAGCGCTTCGCGCCCGTCCATCCTCGGCATCATCACATCCATGATGATGAGATCGGGCGCGGAGGTAGCAACGGCCTTCAACGCTTCTTCACCGTTGGCGGCCACGGCGGTGGGGAAGCCGGAGCGTTCAAGAAACGGCGTGAGTGTGGTGGTGATGGCGGCTTCGTCATCCACAAGCAGGATGCGCGATTGTTTATCCATTCAACTCTCCCGACGGCCAAAGTCTACCATCGTCGCGGATACAATCCGCTCCTACAGCGCGGTTGGGTCGTGCGGCACGAAGTGGATGAAACTGAGCGCGACGAACATCAGTACCACCCCGGCGACGACGGCGCATACGAGCACGAATTGGATGGGATGCATGGCGAAGTCTCCTTTGGTTGAGATACGACTACGATAGGGCGGCGCGGTGGCCGGTGCATGGCGACGGCGTCATGGGATGGTTGCCAGTTGTGACAGGTCTGTGACATTTGGCGCGGCGGTCTGATGAAACTCTAACTTGACGCGGCCCGGCCAGCGGCGCTATGATTGCCGTACACCCATCCCCCCTGGGGGGGGTAGGAGCCAAGATGGACGACAAACACAAAACCGATGTAGCCCGCCGACTGAAGAGCATCAAAGGCCATGTGACCGGCATCGAAAAGATGCTGATGGACGACGCCTACTGCATTGACGTGATCAAGCAGATTCAGGCCGTGCAGGCGGCGCTCAACAAAGTCAGCGCGCAACTGCTCGAAAATCATCTCAACTCGTGCGTCGTCACCGCCGTGCGCAGCGATGATAAGCGCGAGCGCGAACGCGTGCTGGATGAGATTGCCGATGTGTTCACGACCGCCACCAAAGTGTGACAAGGGAATACAGACTCCCTTACCACTTGTCACTCGCCCCGTCATTCCAGAAACTCGAAGGAGAAAATTCATGAAAACCATCACCGTCAAAGCCCCGGCCATCCATTGCGGCCACTGCGTCCACACTATTCAATCCGAAGTGGGCGAACTCAAGGGCGTGCAGACCGTCACGGCGAATGAACAAACCCGGCTCGTCACCATTGCCTTCGACTCACCGGCCACGCAGGCCGAGATCGAAAAGTTGATGCAGGAGATCGGCTACCCGGTGGAGAAGCTGCTCACACTGTAATGCGGCTTGAACGTGGGCTGTTGTTGATCGCGGCGCTGGCAGCAGTAGCCGTTACAGTGTGGATGATGATGACAGCTACCTATGACAGTTCCCTCATCATCATCAACAACACTGCCGTCCCGCCCGTGCCAACGCTGGGCGAGGCAGCAGCGGAGCAGGGTGAGGCGCTGTATGCCGCGCACTGTGCGGCCTGCCACGGCGCAAACCTCGAGGGCCAGCCGAATTGGAAGCAACGCAACGCCGACGGTGTGTTCCCGGCCCCACCGCACGACAACAGCGGGCACACGTGGCATCACTCGGATGAAGTGCTGTTGTACATCACGGCCAATGGAAGCACGGCGTTTGACCCCACCTCGAAGATGCCGGCCTTTCAAGGCAAATTGACCGAAGCTGAGATGCGGGCCGTCCTCACATTTATCAAAAGCCACTGGGGCCGCACCGAACGTGAGCACCAGTGGTGGGTGACGGCGACGCGGAATGATGCGGGTGTGAGTCCAAACAGCGGGAAATGACCATGTCTACCAAGCAGTTAACCCTTCCTATCACCGGCATGACGTGCGCGAATTGCGCGGCGACGATTGAGCGCAATCTCAACAAGCTGCCGACCGCGCAACACGTCAACGTTAACCTGGCCTCGGAGCGCGCAACGCTGGAATTTGATCCGGCCTCGCTCGCGCTGCCCGACGTCATCGCCCGCATCGAGAAGGCCGGCTACGGCGTGGCGGTAGGGGAGGCGTCCATCCCGTTGAAGCGGCTGGCCGACGACAACGACGCGCACCGGCTGGAGAAGGCGCTGGCGAAACTCGAGGGCGTGCGTTCGGCCTCGGTCAGTTTCGCGACCGAGAAGGCGCTGGTCAAATACATCCCCACGCTGGTCAGCCAAGCCGATCTGCGCCGGGCCATTCAGGCCGCCGGTTTTGAAGCGGTAGTCACCGAAGGCAACGTCGAAGACGCCGAGCGGTTGGCGCGCGAAAAGGAGATTGCGCATCAACGCCACCTGCTCCTCGTCGGCCTGTTATTGACCGTGCCGCTGTTCGCGCTTTCGATGGCCAGAGACTTCGACCTCTTGCCGAGCATCTTCCTCGATCCCATCCATCTCGCACATGGCAACCGGCATCCGGCAGCGTGGTTTTTGTGGCTGATGTTTGCGCTCGCTACGCCGGTGCAGTTCTACGTCGGTTGGCAATACTACGCCGGCGCATACAAATCACTGCGCAATGGCGCAGCCAATATGGATGTGCTGATTGCGATGGGCACCTCCGCCGCGTATTTCTACTCACTGCCGATTTTGTTCGGCTGGCTGAGCGGGCATGTGTACTTCGAGACCGCTGCCGTCATCATCACCCTCATCGTGCTCGGCAAGTTCCTCGAGGCGCGGGCCAAAGGACAGACGAGCGAGGCGATCAAAAAGCTGATGGGCCTGCGTCCGAAAACGGCGCGTGTGATCCGCAACGGCGCCGAGGCCGATGTGCCGGTGGACGACGTGCGCGTGAGCGACATCGTCGTCGTGCGGCCCGGCGAGCGATTGCCCGTGGATGGCGTTGTGCTCGAAGGCAAATCCACGGTGGATGAATCCATGTTGACGGGTGAGCCGATGCCGGTGACGAAACAACCGGGCGCAGTCGTGATTGGCGGCACGATCAACAAACAGGGCGCGTTCCAGTTCGAAGCCACGAAGGTCGGCAAAGATACTGCTCTTGCCCACATCGTGCGGCTGGTGCAGGAAGCGCAGGGCAGCAAAGCGCCGATTCAAAAATTGGCCGACCAGGTCTCGGGGGTTTTCGTGCCGATTGTGATCGGCGTCGCGCTGCTCACCGCGCTCGCGTGGTTCGCGTTCACCGGTGACTTCACCGCCGCCCTCATCCACGCCATCGCCGTGCTCGTCATCGCCTGCCCGTGCGCGCTCGGCCTCGCCACGCCCACCGCCATCATGGTCGGCGCCGGGCGCGGCGCGGAGAATGGCCTGCTGTTCAAATCCGCCGAGGCGCTGCAACGCGCCGGGAGTTTGACCACGGTGGTGCTGGATAAGACGGGCACGATTACGCGAGGCCGACCGACCGTGACGGACATTGTGCTGGCGGATCGCTCGGAGATACGCGGGGAGAACGGTCTGGGATGCGCGGGTTGGAATGAGGACGCTATCCTCTCGCTGGCCGCTTCGGCGGAAAAGAGCAGCGAGCATCCGTTGGGTGAGGCCGTCGTCGCGGCGGCCACCGAGCGCGGGTTGGAAGCCGAGAAGCCGGACTCCTTCAGCGCCGTTCCTGGTCAGGGCATCTTGGCCACCGTTCAGGGCCAGCGAGTGCTGGTGGGCAACTTGCGATTGATGGAAACCGAGGGTGTGCCCCTCAATGGAATCCAGTCGGAGGTATCGCGCCTGCAAACGGAAGCCAAAACGCCGATGCTCGTTGCGGTGGATGGGGAGGTGGCCGGCGTCATCGCGGTAGCGGATAGTGTGAAGGATGGTTCCACCGAGGCCATCGCCCAACTGCGCAGCCTCGGTCTACGTATAGTGATGCTCACCGGCGACAATCGCGCCACTGCCGAGGCCATCGCGCGTTCGGTCGGTGTGGATGATGTGATAGCCGAAGTGCTGCCCGGTGATAAAGCCGCAGTGGTGAAGCGGCTTCAAATGACAAATGACGAAGGACGAAAGACGAAGGATGTCGTCGCGATGGTCGGCGACGGCGTGAACGATGCTCCGGCGCTGGCGCAAGCCGACGTCGGCATCGCCATCGGCACCGGCGCCGATGTGGCGATGGCCGCCGCGCCGGTGACGTTGATGAGTGGTGACCTGCGCGGTGTGCCGCGTGCGATCCACCTGTCAAAAGCCGTGATGCGGACGATCAAACAGAATTTGTTCTGGGCCTTTTTCTACAACGTCATCCTCATCCCCGCCGCCGCGCTGGGCTTTTTGCAACCGGTGCTGGCCGCTGCGGCGATGGCGTTTAGCTCGATCTTTGTCGTGACAAACAGTCTGCGTCTACGCAGGTTGAAGTCGTGAAATTTATCAAACAGGAGAAACAACCATGGCGAAAGACCTCGTGTGCGGGATGGACGTGGATGAAGCCACCGCCGTCCACAAATCCGAATACAACGGCCAGACGTACTACTTCTGCGCGCCCGGCTGCAAGCGCGCTTTTGATAAGGAGCCGGAGAAGTACATCGCGGCGGAGCAGAAGACTCGGCACGACGATGGCGGCGGACACACGTTGCCCGCTTGACCATCAGAGATGAGAACGTCAGATGAGTCATAAGCGAACTTACATCCCCGCTCTCGGGCACCGCTGGCTGACGCCGCTGTTCGACCCGGTAGTGCGCTGGTTGTTGCCTGAGGCGCAGCTCAAGCGCCAACTGTTGCAACAGGCGAGGCTCGCCCCTGGTCTGCGCGTGCTCGATTTAGGCTGCGGCACCGGCACGCTCATCCTCATGCTCAAGCAATTTCAACCGGCGGTCGAGGCCGTCGGCGTTGACGCCGATCCGGAGGTGCTCGCACTCGCGCGTGCCAAACTCGCACAGGCTGGCGTGGCGGCGACGCTCGATCACGGTTCTGCCGCTCAGTTGTCTTACCCCGCCCAATCATTCGACCGCGTGCTCTCCAGCCTTGTGATTCATCATCTGCCGGCGGAGGACAAACGCCGCGCCTTCGCCGAAGCCTTCCGCGTGCTGCGCCCCGGCGGCGAATTGCATGTGCTCGACTTCGGCGCGCCGCGCAATTGGTATGGGAAGGCGATCCGGCCAATCGTGCGCCGCCTCGAGCGCGCTGCCGACAACGTGGATGGGCGGTTGCCGGAGATGATGCGGGCAGCGGGCTTCTCGGTGGTGGAGGAATTCGCCGCTCACAACACCGGTATCGGCACACTAACTTTCTATCAAGCACACAAGGCAGAGAGCGGCGAGCTGAAATTTGTTGGGGTATGAGCGATATGAGCACACGGATCGTTCGACACTGGCTGTTGATTCTCAACGTCGTCATGGGCCTCTATGCAGGCTTGCCGTGGCTCGCGCCCGTGCTGATGAAAATCGGATGGGCCGGCCCGGCCAATGTCATCTACTTGATTTACTCGACGCAGTGCCATCAACTTCCGCAACGCTCGTTCTTCCTGTTTGGCGAAAAGCTCATGTACTCGCTGGCCGAGATTCAGGCCGCGTGGCAAGCCACCACTGATCCGCTGGTGCTGCGCCAATTTGTCGGCGACGCGGAGATGGGGTGGAAGGTGGCATGGTCGGATCGGATGGTGTCCATGTACACGGGAGTATTTGTCGCGGGATTGGTTTATGCGCTGCTGCGCCGATGGATGAAAACGCTGCCGCTGTGGGTTGCGGTGTTGCTCATGCTGCCATTGGTGATGGACGGCGGTACACACTTGGTGAGCGATTTCGCCGGGATTGGCAACGGCTTCCGCGACACGAACGTCTGGCTGGCCTCGCTCACCTTCAATGCTTTGCCGCCGGCGTTCTATAGCGGCGATGCACTCGGCTCGTTCAACTCGTGGATGCGGCTGATTACGGGGGTGCTATTTGCTGCAGGTCTGGTGCTGTGGAGCTTCCCACATTTGGATGAGGCATTTATCGGAGCGGGCCATCCGCTAGCGGCTGGCGCAGGGTCTTTTGGGCTGCGTGTTGAAGGCGCAACAGTACAGGCCGAAGTGTAAGCATGAATGAGAGCATCATTCAGGTCAACGGTTTCCTAAGCGCGGGTTGCGCACCGAACGTGGAGAAGGTGTTGATGAAGTTGCCCGGCGTGCATCACGTTACGGCGAACTATCTCAACAGCACCGCCACCGTGCATTACGACGCAAGCCAGGTCACGTTGGCGCAACTGCAAGCCGCCGTGAGGGATTGTGGCTACGTCTGCGCTGGCGAGTCTGCACCGGAGCACATGACCCACGCTGGTCATGGAATGGCTGATCATGCCGCGCACACCGGTCACACGATGCCGGCAACAGCCCAACCGGTCGATCATTCTGCCCATGCCGGTCATGTCATGCCGCATGCTGGAATGGCGCGGCCAATGGAGGATCAGTCGGCGCATGGCGGGCACGCAGGCATGACGGCGGATGACATGGCGCGCGACATGCGCAACCGCTTCCTCGTGTCGCTGGCGCTCACGATCCCAGTGTTCCTCTTCTCACATCTCGCCACACAAATCCTGGGCATTCACATTCCGTTGCCGTTTGGAATTGACGACAAGCTGTTCGGCTTTCTGCTGACGACACCGGTGGTGCTCTACGGCGCGTGGCCGTTTTATATCGGTGCGCGCAACGGCCTGCGGCAGGGTGTGCTCAACATGAGCGTGCTTGTCGCCTTGAGTGTCCTCACCGGCTACATCTTCTCCGTGGCCGCCACCTTCCTGTTCGACGGTGAAGTCTTCTACGAAGCCGCCGCCATGCTCGTCACCTTCGTGCTGTTCGGGCACTGGATGGAAATGCGGGCGCGCGGCAGCACCAGCGAGGCCATCCAGAAGCTACTGCAACTCGCGCCGCCGAAGGCCACCGTCCTGCGCGACGGGCAAGAGATCGAAATCCCGACTGAGCAAATCGTCGTCGGCGATGTGTTGGTCGTCAAGCCCGGCGACAAAATACCAGTGGATGGCGTGTTGCTCGAAGGTGAGTCGAGCGTGGATGAGAGCGCGATCACGGGCGAGAGCGTGCCGGTGAAAAAGAAAGTGGGCGATGCCGTCATCGGCGCGACGATCAACAAAACCGGCGCGTTCAAGTTTCGCGCGACGAAGATCGGCGCGGACACCGCATTGGCGCAGATCGTCAAGCTCGTGCAGGCCGCGCAGAACAGCAAGGCGCCGGCGCAACGACTGGCCGACCGTGCTGCACATTATCTCGTCATCGTCGCGGTTACGGCGGGCGTGCTGACCTTTCTGCTGTGGTACTTCTGGCTCGCGCCGTTGTTCATGCCTGCGGACGCCGACCGGTTGGTGTTCTCATTGACCCTCGCTATCACCGTCGTCGTCATCACTTGCCCCGATGCGCTCGGCCTCGCCACGCCAACGGCCATTATGGTTGGCACCGGGCTCGGCGCGCAACACGGCATCCTGTTCAAAGATGCAGCCGCGCTCGAAGGTGCGGCCTCCATCAACGCCGTTATCCTCGACAAGACTGGCACGTTAACTAAAGGCGAGCCGGAAGTCATCGAAGTGGCGGTCACCGGTCAACACACAGCCGATGAACTGCTCGCGCTCGTTGCCGCCGCCGAAAAACAGAGTGAGCATCCATTGGCACAAGCGGTCGTTCGAGCCGCTTCGGCCAGAGGTCTCTCCCTGGCTGAAGCCCATCACTTTGAAGCTGTGCCGGGGCATGGGCTGAAAGCGCATGTCGGCACGGTCAGTGTGCTGGCCGGCAACCGCAAGCTGCTGGACGACAATGGCATTACACTGAATGGGCTGAGCACGAAAGCCAACGAGATGGCGAGTGGCGGGCGCACAGTCGTTCACGTCGCGATGGACGGGCAACTCGCCGGGCTGATTGCCATCGCCGATGCCCCGCGCGAGACATCGGCTGAGGCAGTGCGCCAACTGCGCGCGCTCGGCATCGAGCCGGTGATGCTGACCGGCGACAATCGCGCTACGGCGGAGCGCATCGCGCGCGACCTCGGCATTACGACCGTGATCGCCGAAGTGTTGCCGGGGCAGAAAGCCGAAGTCGTTAAGCGATTGCAAGTAGGGGCGGACGGCCGTCCGCCCAGGCGCGTGGCGATGGTGGGCGACGGCATCAACGATGCGCCGGCGCTGGCGCAAGCCGATGTGGGCATTGCGATTGGCGCGGGAACGGATGTGGCGGTGGAGACCGCCGATGTGGTGCTGATGCGTTCCGACCCGGTGGACGTGGCGCGCGTGGTACGACTTGGGCGAGCGACGGTCAGTAAGATGAAGCAGAACCTGGCCTGGGCGATAGGCTACAACAGCCTTGCCATCCCGTTGGCGGCGGGGCTGCTCTATCCCGCTTTCATGTTGCTACTGCAACAGGCGGTCGGCGCGCTGCTCATGTCCGGCTCGTCTATATTGGTGGCGCTCAACGCGGTCCTGCTGAGAAACGCGAAGATTGAATGAAACACGCCTACTCACCGTCCCTTAGCCCGAACGCATCGCGGATTGCCGCGCGCTGCAAGCGGTGGAACGTCTGCGCCAGGTTTTCAGGGGTGTGGGGTTGGCGCTTCTCCATCCACCAGTGCACCAGCGCGATCTGCGCCCCCGCCAGATAGTTCGCCAGCACATCGAACGGGATGGTGCTATCGGCTCCGGAAAAGGCGGCGCGCAGGTTGGCTTCGATTTCCTGCGCGCTCCAGTCACGGATGCGCCGCAGGATCAGCGGACCATCCTTGCCTTGAAAAATGGGATACAACCGCACCCACGCGTCTTTGAGATGCCGGTAGGCCGAGGTCATCCCCGATGGCGCTTCAGGTGACAGCAGTTCTTCTCGGGAGAGAGGATGGGGGTAAAGCGGCCCAAAATGGAACTCGCTGACGATGGCTTCGTGGCAGCTCATGAGTAATTCGTCTTTGCTGCTGTAGTGCACATAGAAGGTGGTGCGCCCGATGTTGGCGCGATCTACGATCTCCTGAATCGTGATCGCATCATAGCCACGTTCGCTGATCAGTTCGATCAGCGCCTTTTGTAGCAGTTCGCGCGTGCGTTGTACCCGTCGGTCAGTCTTCATCATGAAATGCTCTCAGATTTTCAATCGTACTCTACCACGTATGGACGTGCTTGGCCCCGGCCAAGCCAGCATCGAGGTGAGGTTTCTGAACAATTCGCTCACACTGTTCACAAACGAACAAATCCCGCGCTTTGATTATTGAAGTTCATCCGCGAAACGCAGTAGTCTGTGTGGAACGTTTCAAATCATACTGGGAGAAACAACTATGTCGCAAACTCATGTAAAGCCCGACCGCGGATCGCCCCCCAGCACCCCACGCTGGGTGAAGGTGCTTGTTATCATCGCCATCGTCCTGATCCTGTTGTTTGTCATCCTGCACCTCACCGGCAATAGTCTTGGTGGCCCTGGTGGACACACAATGCCCTTCAGCGTCATAGAACTCGGCGTGCAACAGCCATGACTATGACACCCCGCCTCCGCAAGTTCGTGCTCACCGCGCATGTCACTTTCGCGGTCGGTTGGCTCGGCGCGGTGGCTGCCTTCCTGGCTCTTGCAATTGCCGGTCTGACCAGCCAGGATGCTCAGATGGTGCGAGCCGCCTATCTCGCGATGGAGTTGATCGCCCGCTTTGTCATCGTCCCGTTGAGCTTCGCCCCATTGCTAACCGGGCCTGTCCTGTCACTGGGCACCCCGTGGGGCTTGTTCCGGCACTATTGGATCCTGGCGAAACTCCTGATAACCATCCTTTCCACCATCATCTTGCTGGTGCACATGCAGCCAATTAGCCTCCTAGCAGGCGCAGCGGCAAAGACGACATTGTTAAGTGCCGACATCCGCGAGATGCAAATCCAAATGGTGGTCGCCGCCGGTGCCGCCCTGCTGGCGCTGCTCGTAGCCACGACGCTGGCGGTGTACAAGCCGCGGGGTATGACCCCGTACGGGTGGCGTAAGCAGTACGAGCAGCGCACGGTGTCGCCAGCCGGAGATGCAGCGACTTAGGCATCGGGTAACTTCTCACACGCCTGGGACGGCGAGATAGGCAAGACGGACCGGCCTATGAGCGCGACCAGGGCGCCGAAGATGGACCGACCACGCCGCTGGGCGGTATCAATCACATCGGCGCGCTGCTCATGTCTGGCTCGTCTATCCTCATGGCCGTCAATGCCGTGTTGTTGCGGAATGCGCGGATTGGTTGAGTCTCACCGAGGCCGAATTGGAACTGGGAGTATGACAACGATGAACAGATGGACTTTGTCGCTGATCGCAGTCTTGCTGGCGGCGTGTGCGGGCGCACCGGCTGCCACCCCACCCGCTTCGAGCGGACCCTCGCCGACGGCGGGCGAGCACATGAAGCACGAGGCCCGGCACGGCGGGCAACTCGGGATGAGCAAGACCCTGCATATCGAGATCGTCTCTGAGCACCCGGGCGAGTATCACGTCTACTTGTACGATCCCGCCGGGACTCCGCTCTCACTCGAGGGGGTCAGGTTCGAACTGGCGCTCATTGACGCCTCCGGCAACGAGTTGTTCAATATCCCCGCCAGTTTAGCCGATAGTGGGGATTTCTTTGACGCCCATGGCGGCCCGACTGATCTCACTCAAGCCGATGCCCGTATCACAGTCTGGCCAATCGGGACAACCGAGCCGGTCGAAATGGACTTCACATTGCACTATCAACACTAACGCGCTTTTGCGGTGAAGCCTCGCTGACGGTCGGAATACTGATTGAGTGATAGCAAAGGAGGGTCGCCGCATACGCTGTTGCGCCGGCGCCACTGACAAGCGAACACCGGCGCAGTTTGCTTTGCGCTGTGATAGGCAATTCCAGCGGTCATACTGCCGCTTAGGCGTTCGGCACGGAGCTTCCCTCTTCCTGGCTCGGCGCGGGCAGCGAGAAGTGCGCCTGCACCACGAGCCACTTGCCATCGCGATTCTCCAACACAGCTGTGAACCGCGCCGGAAAAGCCATCTGCTGGCCGCCTGCTTCCACCTTGAACGTTGCATCGGCGGAGGCCCACGCCACCGAGCCGGCGGACGAGATGGCGGGATCATGCAAAACGAACTCGGCGCTGTCCGTTTGCGACCAGTCGCGCTCCGCCTGTGTCTGAATGCCGGCCAGGCCGATGCGCTTCTCGTCCGCGTTGGTGCCGTACATGAGCACGTCCGGGTCCGGGGCGACGTGGCCGAGCAGGCGCTTGAGGTCGCGCTTCACATAGCTGTCGGCCCAATCGTCCAGCACGGCTTTCACGGCTTGATAAGTAGTGGGGTTAGCTTTCATGGTCGTGTCTCCTGGAGTGAATTTGGATTACGACCAGCATTATAGGGAAACCTGTCCCCCTGTCATGAGGGGTTCACCTCATTTCTTTCAGCCCGCTGGCTAAGCGTGTTCGCTGAGCAGGTTGTGTTGCATGGCAAACAGGGTGGCCGCCGACCGGGTGGAGCAACCGATTTTTTCGTAGATATGGACGACGTGATTGCCCGCCGTCTTCTCCGAAATCCCCAACTGTTGCGCCGTCTGCTTGTTGGAGTAGCCGCGCGCTAGTAACCGCAGCACTTCGATTTCGCGTTCGCTCAGCCCGGCCACGCGCTCGCGCCGCACGGGGGTGGTACGGTGTCCGGCGGCCTGCAGCACGGCGTTCACACCCTCACTATCCAACCGGCCGGCGCGCACTTCCTGCCGCATTTCGGCGGCGACGGCGTCCGGCAACTGCCTTTCACGATGCGAGCGCGGCTCGATGCGCGCTTGATAGAAGTTCGCCGCGGCCAGCAACCGCGCCGACGGCGAAAGCCCCTCCGCCCGCAAATGCCGGTGATAGCCGGAACCATCCAACTTCTCGTGATGGAGAGCCGCCACAGTTCCTAGTTGCGCCAAATGATTCGGACGGGCCAGGATGCGTTCAGTGTAATAGGGATGCAGCCGCACGCGCTCCCACTCGCTCTGGCTGAGTGGGCGAGGCGCCGACCACAACCCCATCGGCACAGCAACCTTCCCGATGTCGTGGACGAGCGCCGCGCGCCAGAGCGATTTCGCATCGGAGTCCGGCAGCCCGTAGTCGTGGGCAGCGGCTTCGGCCAGGGTGGCGACGTTGCGTGAGTGACCGGTGAAGGCCGGTGAGACCAAATCAATGAAATCCGCCATCACCAGCGTGGCGTTGTCGAACTCTTCGGCGGAGTAATGACGGGGCTGCGGCTCGATGGTCAGCAAGGCGTCCCAACTGGCATCCTGCTCCAGCGTTGCGCACAGTTGCGGGGCCAGCTCGCAAAACCGGCTGGCGATGTGCGGGTCGTGAATGTTGCCGGCCCGCTGCCGGGCGATGGCGGTGGCGGCCTCGACGCCGTGCGTGTTCAAGTGCGCTTCGATGTCCCGCACCAACAATACTACGCGCATCGGCATAGCGATGTGCTCGCCCTGCAACTTGCGCGGCTCGCCCTGCCCATCCCACTGCTCGCCCAATTGCGTGAGCGCCGTTTGGATGGCAGGCTCGAGACTCAAGCGTTCGGCCAATCGTTGCGCGACCTCGCAATGGCCGAGTTTGTATGTCGTCATCGCCGGGCCGAGGTTGGCAAACGTGCGCAGGCGTTCGGCCAGCGGCTGGCCCGCGCCGAGGTATTTGAATATCCAGACCAGCATTTCACGCGGGTCGCTCTTGTTGATCAGATCCACTGCCGCTAAGCCGGCCTGCGGGTCGCCGCCGAACAGTTGCAGTGCCAGCCCGATCTCGGAAGTGCAGCCGATATAGAGCAACAGCGCGCAGTAATAGACCTCACGCAGTTCGGCCTCGTCGAGCTTCAAGGCTTCCCCCAACCGCACACTGAGCAGCGTGGACCGCATCGCCCACTCCATTGGCCGCCCCGTGCCGAGGTCGGTCGCGAGCGAGAGGGCCAGGATGAGTTCGGCTTGTCGCAATCCAGTGGTGGGGTCTGGCATAGCTAAAACTGACCTCCTGGCAGGTGGTCACTTTCCATGTGTTCCTGTGGTTGGGATACCCGATAAGGCATTGACCAAACCCGTGTCTGTTACTACAATGCCGTAGTAAAAAGGATTGCCCGAATGAGCTTCTATTCTAAACTCACCCGGCGTACCGGCAAAGGGGCCAAAAAGCTCCTCGGCGAACTTGAGCTTGAGATTATGCGGGTGGCCTGGCGGCGCGAGTCGGTGACCGTGCGCGATGTGCTGGCGGCCCTGGAGAAGAAACGTTCACTGGCGTACACAACGGTGATGACGCTGATGGGGCGATTGGAACAAAAGGGGTTGCTCGTCAGCGAGAAAGATGGCAAATCGTATCGCTATCGCGCCGCACACACACGCGAAGAGTTTGAAGCACAAGCCGCCGGACAGGTCGTGCGCTCGCTCATCCATGACTTCGGAGGTGAAATCGCTCTTGCCCAGTTTATCCAGCAGTTGTCCGAAGTGGACCCGACGCAACTCGCTCGGCTGGAGGCATTGGCCCGCGCCGCGCAGACAGATGAGAAGAAAGAATGAACGGTGGCCGAGGTCATTGGGCGTTGTGGGCATTGCTGGGCTTGAGCCTCATCTGCGTCAGCCTGCCGGCCCTTCATATTGGAATGGGGATGATTGCTCCACTGGCACTGTGCTGTTACCTCGCCGATTTTGGCGTAGTCCGGCCGGCGTTGTCTTGGCTTGCCCCGGGCCTACTCCTGCTAACTTTCGGATGCGGGATCCGTCAGGCAGTGGTACGGCTATGGCAGGCGCGCCACTTCATGGCGCAGCTCCGCCTGGCCCGGATGGCAAACCCACCCACACGCGTAATGCGAGCGGGCGCTGGCCTCGGATTGACCCGGCATATCGTTGTGCTATCCACTGATGTTCCGCTTGCTTTCAGCGCGGGCTTGATCCGACCTGGTATCTACATCAGCGCTGGCCTGGCCGATGCACTCACCGATTTGGAAATCAGAGCTGTCTTGCTGCACGAAGATCAGCATCGCCGCCGGTACGATCCTCTGCGCACTGTAGTCGCCGAAGTCTTCGCCAGTATCTTTTACTTTCTTCCGATTGCCGGCGAACTTCGCGATCTATTCAAAGCTCACACTGAACTGGCTGCCGATCGCTACTCGGCGCGCGTGGCCGGGCGACCGGCGCTGGCCGGTGCGCTCCACAAAATGTTGACCCATCCTCTGGCCTTGCGTCTGCCCGCTGTTGGGCTGGTCGGGTTGAGCGCCACAGATGCCCGCCTCTCACAGCTTTTGGATGGTTCGTCTCCGCCTTTGCAGCTCTCTGCCCACAGCCTGATTACGAGCAGCGCCAATCTGATGTTGGGTTGTCTGCTCATGCAGTTCATCGGACTGTAACCTCCTGCTCAACCCGCTCTGCGCCTGGCTCATCCTGCTTTCATTTGACGCGACAGCTTCCATCTACTACAATTTTGTAGTATTACGACTGTGTAGCACGAATGTCCTCGCGCCATGAAAGCGCCTCTTTTCAGAATCGGTCTAGCCTTCCTTGCAGTTGGCCTCGGGCTCCTGCTTCCTTTGGTGGTGTCAATGGCAGCCCGCCTCCGACCGTTACGGTTTCCTGACTCTTCCGGTGCCTACGCGGGAACGGCGCTCAACGAGCCCGCTGCACATTTCCGGCTGGCGGATCAGCGGGGTGCCCGGCTGGCTCTTTCTGACTTCCACGGGCAAGTCGTGGCTCTCACATTCATGGACACTCAGTGCCAAGATACTTGCCCGCTGACCGCCATCCACTTGCGCAAGACCTATCAAGCGTTAGATGCTGAAGCCAAGTCCATTATCTTTCTTGGAATCAACGTCAACGTCGCCGTCAATGGAATAGGGGAAGTGGCGGCAACCACCGAGTAGTGGCAGTTGGACGAAATTCCGACATGGCATTTTCTGACGGGGAACGCTGAAGAACTTGAACCGGTGTGGAAGGCCTACCACATTGACGTTATGCCGATGCCCGACGAGAAGGCGGTAGGACATTCGCCGGGTGTATATCTGATTGATCGAACCGGTCAGGTGCGGTGGTACATTTCCACCCCGTTTGATGAGGTTGGCACGCCGCAATGGACACCGCCTTTGAGCGACCTGCTGGTAAAGCATATTCGCGAGCGGGCACTGGTTCAGTTAGGTAGGATGCTCGGATAAGTTGAAGGGACGCATTTGAAAAAGTTGCGCCAGGGATAAACCCACGTCGAGAATTTTCAAGGCGACCGCCGGGACGGTCTGGGTCGTGAAGTG
>JBQTJD010000335.1:0-5449 GCA_052387475.1 Anaerolineales bacterium
CGAAGGGCGACATTGTGGCAAATCGAGTTCAACTGAGTAACTCCTATTGTGAAGACCGCCGCGGTCTGGCATAGTGTGCAGCCAGTGACAGTCACCTTGTGTCGATAGCATGACGCCCGATACTGAAAGCATGCGCGCCATCCTGGAAAGGGACCGCGCCTGGGCCGTCTATGCCCTTGGCGATTTGGAGCCGCTGTATGCTGCCTTCGCCGAATGGCGTCGGGCGGCGGATGACACGGCGCTGGTGTTACTGTACCGCGAGTTTGGTGTTCCGGTGCTTTTCACCTTTGGCCCGTCGGCCAACGTCGCCCCGCTGTTGCACCAACTCGCTGACCGTGAGCTGTATCTCAGCATCCAGCCAGAAATACTCCCGCTGCTCGAGCACCACTACACCGTACGTGACCTGACGCCGATGTGGCGTATGCTGCTTGATCCCGCGTCATTCACCATCCCCAACGCCGGTGATGCAGCCCGCCTCAGCGCGGAGGATTTCGCCGCGCTCGAAGCGCTCTACGCGGATGGAGCCGCCACGCACGAAGCGCCCGATTTTTTCATCCGTCTGCAATTGGAACGGGGCGTGTTCTTCGGTCTGTATGAAGACTCGACGTTGATCGCCGCCGCCGGCACCCACCTCGTCTCTTCTCACTTCAGCCTCGGCGCAATCGGGAACGTCTACGTGCGCGCGGATCGGCGCGGGCATGGTTTGGGTCGGCGGGTGACTGAAGCAGTGACGGCTGAGTTGGTGCGGATGGGTTTGCAGACTATCGCCCTCAATGTGAAGCAGGAGAACGCTGCGGCCATCCGCGTGTATGAGCGCCTGGGCTTTCGGCGTTACTGCCCGTTTTATGAAGGCGTAGCGACATTGAAATGAACCTGCCGCTGCTCGCGCTCACCATCGGAGCAGCACTCTGCGCGGCGCTGACGATCCGCGCCAACTATCCCGGCCCAACCGGGCCGCGCCCACGCTGGCATCTCTATCTCTTCAAGCCGCTGACCACCACGCTCATCCTCATCAGCGCGTTGCTGGCCTCGCCGACATTCAGCCCGCTTTATCGCAGCGCAATCTGGCTCGGTCTGTTTCTATCGCTGCTCGGTGATGTATACCTCATGTTGCCATCGGATCGGTTTATGGCCGGGCTGGCGTGCTTTCTGCTCGCGCATGTGAGCTATGCCATCGGCTTTGCCGTGCAGGGCGGGCCGCGCCTCAACCTCGTATGGCTGATTCTGTACGCACTCTACGGTGTGGGCGTCTTTCAAATTCTCAATGCAAAGCTGGGCCGGTTGCGGCTGCCCGTGGCGATTTATCTGGTTGTGATTTTGACGATGGCATGGCTGGCGACCGGCGCACACTGGCTGGCGGCGGTGGGTGCAGCGTTGTTCGTGGTCTCAGATAGTGTGTTGGCTTACGAGAAGTTTGTGCGCCCCTTCACCCACGCGCGCTGGATTGTGCTCAGCACGTATTGGGTTGCACAGTGGCTGATTGCGCTGTCGTTGTGGGGATGACCT
Organism: Anaerolineales bacterium; assembly: GCA_052387475.1. Classification (GTDB taxonomy): domain Bacteria; phylum Chloroflexota; class Anaerolineae; order Anaerolineales; family UBA6663; genus JANWXR01. Next base: position 1,507 of record JBQTJD010000335.1, read on the forward strand.
CGCCAAGAAAACGGACTCACCCGGGTTTGAGAAAGAGGTATACGGATCACACGGATGGGACGGATTTCACGGAGACTCTTATCACAATCAGTGGCATCCGTGTGCTTCCGTGAAATCCATGTACAAGGATCCGTTGAGTCGGAAAACTTGTGCTCTTGACGTGCTTTGCGAAAGCATCACGCTCCGAATTGGAAGCGGTAGCCATAGCCGCGCACGGTGAGCAGATGCATCGGGTTGGCCGGGTCCGGCTCGATCTTCTGTCGCAGCAGCCAGACGTAGCGGCGCACGCCGCCGGCCTCCGGCTGTTTGTAATCTCCCCACACTTCCTGGGTCAGCGTCTGTTCTGAAACCGCTTGCCCCTCACGGCGCAGCAACGATTCGAGCAAGCGAAACTCCGTGGCCGTGAGCGTCATCGGTTGGCCGGCCTGCTCAACGGTGCGCCGGTCAAGATCAACGCTGAGGGCGCCAAAGGTGAACGTGCGCCGCTCGGCGGGTTTGGCGGCGCGGCTACGGGCCAGCACCGCGCGGATACGGGCGGCCAGCTCGGCGAAGCTGAAGGGCTTGGTCACGTAATCATCCACCCCCAGCCGAAAGCCGCGCAGCTTGTCCTGCTCGGCGTCTTTAGCCGTGAGCAGGATGATGGGCAGGTCGGCCATTTCGCGCAGCCGCGCGCACGTCTCCCAGCCGTCCATCCCCGGCATCATCACATCCAGCACCACCAGGTCGGGCTGCGCGCGGTAACACTCGCGGATGGCGTCTTGCCCGCTGGCGGCCTCGGTCACCGCGAACGAGTCGGACTGCAAATACTCGCTCAACAAGTGGCGCAATGTGGCATCGTCATCAACGAGCAGGAGTTTGTCGGGCATTTCGTGAAACGTGAACGTTGAGATGTGGTGGCTTGGGCCAGGGCGAATAACTTTCAATGACCGAGGCTATCACGCATGACGTTTTACGCCTCACGCGTTATCGGCAACTCAAACCAAAAGCACGCACCCCCGCCGGGCGCATCGGCGACGGCAATATCACTGTGCATGGTTTGCAGCAAACGCCGCACCATGTACAGCCCGAGGCCGTGCCCGTACACCGTCTGCGCGTCGGTGGAATTGAGCCGCTGAAATTTGTTGAAGATGGCCGCGCGCTGCTCGGGCGGGATGCCGGGGCCGTGATCGCTGACGCTGAACCGAACACGGTCGGGCGGAATGTGTTCCGCCCGGACCGCCACCTCACCCTCGGCTGAGTACTTGAGCGCATTATCCACCAGATGAAAGAGGACGCTGGCCAGCGCGCGTTCATCAGCAAGGAGAGATGGCAACGGGGCAGCGGCTTCCACACGCAGACGGTGGCCTGCAAGCGGCGCAAGTTGCGCGGCGAATTGCGTCTGTAACGGCTCCAACGCGGAAGCGGCTGCCAATGGGGCGAGGGTGATCGGCAACCGGCCGGCATCCAGCGCGGAAAGATCCAAAATCGTTTCTACGAATCGACTCAAGCGCCGAATCTCGTTTTGCACCAGCGTCAGGCGCTGGCGCGTGCGCGGACCCAAATCCTGCGAGAGGGCGAGCGTGAGTTCCATGCCGCCGGAGATGTTGGTGAGCGGCGCGCGCAATTCGTGCGAGACCAGCGAGACAAAATCCGATTTGAGTTGATCGAGCGTTTTGAGTTCCTCGTTTTGCTGCGCCAACTCGCTGGTCTTCTCCTCAACTTTGGCTTCGAGTTGGGCGTTGAGGTCTTGCAGCGCGCCGCGCGCCGAGGAGGCCGCCTCGTAAGCGTCCACCAGCGCGGCCTGTTGCCGTTTCTGCACGCTCAGATCATGGGCGATGCCGGCAAGCACCGGCGCGCCGCCGCTATCATCATGCACGGGGCGGAGTGAGAGAAACACCGGGAACTGTGAGCCATCACTGCGGCGCAGACTGACCTCGCCCGACCAGCCAGCCTCACGGGCCTGCGCCAGCAACGCTTCTGGTGTTGCCTGCCACTCGCGTGGCAGCGAGGCTGGGTCGAGATGATTGAGGATGGAGGTATCGAGTGCATCATCGGCCGGCGCCAAGCCGAGCGCGGCGGCGAAGGCCGGGTTGGCCAATTGCAGCCGGCCAGCCGCATCGCAGATGAAGGCCGGATCAGCAGCGCTATCCACCAGTTGCGCGTGCTGGCGCAGTTCGGTCTCACCGGTGAGGATGCCCTGGCGTGCGACGAGCGCAATGCCAAAGATGATCGTCATCCACACGGCCAGCGGCTCAATCGTGCCAGTGCGTTGCCATTCGGCGATGGTGAACCAACCGAGGGCGAGGCCCGCCGCCAACGGCAGGCTGGCACGGAAGCGCCGCAGCCACACGCTGTCTATCCTCGGAAGCGTGGTAGTTTGCCGCAGCGCGCCCAGGCCAAGCAGCGCGAAGCCGAGGATGCGGCCCACGTCGAACAGCGCCTCGTTGCCCGCTTGCCCACGCAGGCTGAGGAACGTGTAGGCGAGGTCGGCAATGACGAGGGCTAATAGCGCCGCGCCGATGGGGCCGAAGGCCGCGCGCGCCTCGTCCGGTTCCAATACCAACGCCAGGCAGGCCAACAGGGTGAGCAACGCCACATCCAGCGCCGGGTAAAGTGCCAGCCACAGCGTGTCGGCCGGGCGGGCGGTGAAGCCGGTGAGGATCGGTTGCAGCAGAATCACCCAACCCAGCGTGAGGCTGACGCCGGAGACGATGGCCAGATCAATCAGCACGCGAAAGCGCCCGAAGCGCCCACGCGGCAGGATGGGGAAGGACGCCAGCGCGGCCAGGGCCAGCAGATGCCCGGCCATGTACACCAGGTCGGCGAGGGAAGGCAGCGGAGCGCGGGTGCCAGCGCCGATGCGAATCAACACCCACAGCACCCCGCCGCCCGCCCACAGCAGCGCGGCCAGCCCGAGATAGGTCCATACCCACCGCAGGTAGGCCGGTTGGCCGATTCCTTTGCGCAGCGCAGCCGCGGCGGCGAGGCCGGCGGGCAGCAGTTGCGCGGCGTGCCCGACCACCAGTTGCGCCAGGTCATTTTCCGGACGGAGGACGAGCCACAGCCCATAGAGCGCGAGATAGCCGATGGCGAGCCAGGCCCACGTTTGACGACTGTGGCGAAGCCAGGGCGAGCGAGGCAATGAGGCTAGCCGGCGGCTGATGTTCATGGCAGCGATTGTACAACGAGAAAAACTGGCCCGGCTTCACATTTGGTGAAGCCGGGCCAGTTTTCATTGAATCGTTAGCAACATCACCACGACGGAGTTGGTGTCGGTACCCCCGGTGGCCAGGGAGCGCCAGGATTGAGACCACTGCCGGTGCAATACGTTTGATTCAACGGTGCACCGTATGGACAAGGCCATGTCGCCGACGGCTGAGGCAAATTCGATGTTGGCGTGCGCGTCGGCGTGTTGGTCGCCGGCGCAGGTGTATTGGACGGCGTGGCCGGGCCGGGCGTGAAGGTGGCGGTGCGCGTGCGCGTGGCGGTGCGCGTGGCCGTCGGCGGACCGGGCGTAAAGGTCTGCGTCGGCGGGCCGGGCGTGAAGGTGCGCGTGCGCGTCTGGGTGATCGTCGGCGAGAGGGTACGCGTCGGCGTCGGCGTGGCCGGTGGGTCGGCCAGCCCGCGCAGGTAATACAGATAGGTCTGCGGGATGATGTGCGTGCTGCTGCCGTTCGTAGGCAGAGAGAATGTGTTGCCGGGCCGCTTCCATGCCACGGCCAGGTTGTCACCGCCGCCGCCCTCTTTGTAGATGGCTTTCAGATAGTAGTAGCCGGCGTTCAGCGCAATCACATTCGACTGTTGCGAAGCGAACTTGTTCCATTCGCGGGAGTTTGTCCAAGCCCCTGCACCCGACACCGTAGCGATCACGGTCAGGTTGGCATCGGCCAGCCCGGCGATGGTGGTGCTCATGTTGTTCAGATCGGTTCCGGTCACCGCGCCCGGGCCGCGCAACTGCGTCGGG
>JBQTJD010000336.1:0-2126 GCA_052387475.1 Anaerolineales bacterium
CGGCGGGATGCGCCAGCGGGCGATGATCGCCATGGCCCTGTCGTGCAACCCATCCCTGTTGATCGCCGACGAGCCGACGACCGCGCTGGACGTGACGATCCAGGCGCAAATCCTCGAGCTGATGCGCGGACTGCAGAAGCGCCTGGGCATGGCGGTCATGTTCATCACCCATAACCTGGGCGTGATCGCGCAAATCGCCGATACCGTCGCCATCATGTATCTGGGGCAAGTGGTCGAATATGGCCCGGTGCGCGAGATCCTGCGCAACCCCAAGCACCCTTACACCGTGGATCTCCTGCGGGCCGTCCCGCGCCTGGGCAAGACCGCCGGACAACGCCTGGTCGCCATCGAAGGCTCGCTCCCCAGCCCGTTTCGTCGGCCAACGGGATGCCCGTTTCATCCGCGTTGCAGCCGGGTGATGCTGGGACGGTGTGATGTCAAAATGCCCACCCTCACCCGCCTCGACGAGCAGCATTCCGTGCGGTGCTTTTTGTACGAGCCGGAGTAACCGATGCCTGAAGAACGCCGCGTGTTGCTCGAGGTGAAAAATCTCAAAAAGCACTTCCCGCTCCGGCACGGTTTCCTGGGCCGGGGCGCGGGGACCGTGAAGGCCGTGGATGGCGTAAGCTTGCACATCCTACAGGGTGAGACTCTGGGGATGGTCGGCGAGAGCGGATCGGGCAAGACGACGGCGGGCCGGACGATCCTGCGCGCCGTGAATCCCACGGAGGGCGAGATTATCTTTCACCTTCAGAACGGGCCGGCCACAGACCTGGCCAAGCTGGGCGCGACGGAACTGCGCGCCTTTCGGCGGCATGCCCAGATGATTTTTCAGGATCCTTACTCCTCGCTGAACCCACGCATGACCGTGCGTGACATCATCGCCGAGCCGTTGGTGGCGGGCGGGGTGGCCCAGGGCGCGGAGGTGGACGAGCGAGTGCGCGAAACCGCCCGCCGCTGCCAACTCAGCTTGGAGCATCTACGCCGCTACCCGCACGCGTTCAGCGGCGGCCAGCGCCAGCGCATCGGAATCGCACGCGCCCTCGTCGTCCAGCCGCAATTCGTCATCTGCGACGAGCCAGTCTCCGCGCTCGACGTTTCCATTCAGGCTCAGATTCTCAACCTATTGATGGATATGCAGAAGGAACTCGGGCTGACGTATCTGTTCATCGCTCATGACCTGAGTGTGGTCGAGCACGTTAGCGACCGGGTGGCGGTGATGTATCTTGGGCGGCTGGTGGAAGTGGCGCCCACTCAGGCCTTGTTCTATCAGCCTCTGCACCCCTACACCGAGGCGTTAATGTCTGCCATCCCGGCGCTCGACCCGGACGAGGTGATGAAGCCGGTCATTCTCGAAGGCGAAATCCCCAGCCCGGCTAACCCTCCGTCGGGCTGTCACTTTCACCCGCGTTGCCCCTACGCGCAAGACGTGTGCAAACGCGATATACCCGAGTGGAAAGAATACCGCCCCGGCCAATTCGCCGCCTGCCACTTCGCCGACACGCTCTCGCTCAAGGGAGCGCTCAAGGCTTAGTGTCCCCTCCGAAAGGAAAAACATTCATGTCAAAAAACGCCTGGCTTCGGGATTATCGTCCGCTGTCCATTGCTCATCGCGGCCACTCGATTGCATTTCCGGAGAACACGCTGGAGGCTTACCGCAAGGCCATCGAATTAGGCGTGGAAATGATCGAGTGTGACGTCAACATCACCCGCGACGGCCAGCTTGTCATGATCCACGATACAACGTTGGATCGGACGACGACCGGGAATGGGCGTGTCAGTGGCGTCACATGGGAAGAGATTCAGCGGCTCGACGCCGGCGGAAAGTTCAAGCCTGAGTTTTCCGGGTTGTGCGTCCCTTTGACGGAAGAGACGCTGGTGCTCTACAAGGAAGCAGGCATCTTATCGTGTTTCGAAGTGAAGGGGGCGAATGTCGACGAGGCAACGCGCATCGCTGTGGCGCTGGCGGAGTTGTTTGTGAAACATGCCATGCTGGACACGACCTTCATGAGCTCATACACGCACGAAGCCTTGCATGCGGCTAAGTCCAAATGTCCCGAACTCCTGCTCGCGCCTGAGCGCCTGCCCGACGACGCACCGCCGGATCCGCCGGAGGCCGTGCGGCA
>JBQTJD010000337.1:0-5227 GCA_052387475.1 Anaerolineales bacterium
GTTGGGTGTTTAGTTATTGTTGACACTTAACACCCAATTAGCGGAATAACCCCGCATACTCACGGGTGGGGTGTCATTCCGCGCGATGCGCGTCATGACAGTATCTGGGTAGCAGCGTAAGGGGTAAGGAACTGAGGGAATCAAAAGAAACGGCCCAGCAACGCTCTGAGCCGTTCCCTTGTTTCCTTCTTTTCCCGCCGTCAGTTCTCCGCACAGTCGGGGATAGGCCGGCAACACAGCACGAGTTGTTTGGCCGCTGCCACTTCATCGAGCCGCGAAATGGGCGTGGTGTGCGGGGCGTTGGTCAGCAGCTCGGGCTGAGTGTGCGCCTCTTCTGCAATCTTCAGCATGGCGGCGACAAAGTCATCGAGCGTCTCCTTTGTCTCGCTCTCGGTCGGCTCGATCATCAGCGCCTCGCGCACGATGAGGGGGAAGTAGTTCGTCGGCGGATGAAAGGCGTAGTCCATCAGCCGCTTCGACACATCCAGCGCGTGCACACCGGGCACGTCGGCCCACACGCCCTCAAGCACAAACTCGTGTTTGCACATGCGGTCATAGGCCACGTTCCACGCGCCGCGCAGTTTGGCGAGCAAGTAGTTGGCGTTGAGCACCGCGTGCTCACTGTTCCCGCGCAACCCGCCCGCGCCGTGCACGCGGATGTAGGTGTACGCGCGCACATGCATACCAAAGTTGCCCCAGAAAGTCTTCATCCGCCCGATGGATTTTTGCGGCGTGACGAAGCCGTAGTGGCGCGGCTTGCCCGGCTCGGATTCACCGAGGACGCCGACCACCGGCGCGGGGAGGAAATCGGTAAGGCGCGCCGAGACGCCCACCGGGCCGCTGCCCGGCCCGCCGCCGCCGTGCGGGGTCGAGAACGTTTTGTGCAGGTTGTAGTGCAGCACATCGAATCCTAGGTCGCCCGGCCGCACCACGCCGACAATGGCGTTCATGTTCGCGCCATCGCCATACACCAACCCGCCGCAATCGTGCACCGCCTGAACGACTTCTTCGATGTGCTCCTCGAACAGGCCGAGGGTGTTCGGGTTCGTCACCATCAGCCCGACGATTTCATTGCCGTACTCGGCGATGACCTTGCGTAACGCGTCGAGGTCCACATTGCCGCGCGCATCCGAGGGCAGTTCGATCACATCCAGCCCGGCCATGCTGGCGGTGGCGGGGTTGGTGCCGTGTGCGGAGTTGGGGATGAGGACTTTCGTACGCTGTGTGTCGCCCCGGTCAAGATGATAAGCGCGCATCATCAACACGCCGGTGAGTTCGCCCTGCGCACCGGCGGCCGGTTGCAGACTCACCCCCGCAAAGCCGCCGATCTCTCTCAGCCATTCCTGCAATTGATACATCAACGCCAGGTTGCCCTGCGCTGCGTCCGGGTCTTGCATCGGGTGGCTGAGGGCGAAGCCGGGCAGGCGCGCCGTGTCTTCGTTGAGACGCGGGTTGTACTTCATCGTGCACGACCCGAGCGGATACATGCGCGTGTCAATCGAAAAGTTGAGTTGCGACAGCCGCGTGAAGTGCCGCACCACCGTGAGTTGATCAACCTCCGGCAAATCCAAATCATTGCGGACCAGATCAGCGGGGAAGGGCGCTTCGGGCACGTCTGGTTCCGGCAGTGAAATGCCGCTGCGCCCCGGACGGCCAAGTTCGTAGATGAGGGGTTCGAGGGACATGGTCGTTACTCCAATGTCAAATGAAAAATGCAAAATGAGCAACGGCTTGCTTTTTCATTTGCCATCTTGCACTTACCCGATTTCCTTCAACGCTTCCACCAAATCATTGATCTCTGGCCGGGTGTTCATCTCAGTCACGCATAGCAACATGTGATTTTGCAGATGCGAATAGTCCTGGCCGAGATCGTACCCGCCGATGAGGCTGCGCTCATTCAACAAAAAGGCGTTGACATCCTTCACCGGCTTGGGGCAGCGCACGACAAACTCGTTGAAGAACGGTTGTGTTGTATCAACGTTGTAGCCCGGCAACTGCGCGATGCGCTGCGCGGCGTAATGACTCTTGTGCCAGCACAACTCGGCCACGCGGCGCAGGCCATGCTTGCCCATCGTTGCCAGGTAAACGCAAGCCGCCAGCGCCATCAATCCCTGATTGGTGCAGATATTGCTGGTGGCTTTATCCCGCTTGATGTGCTGCTCGCGCGTGGAGAGCGTGAGCGTGAAGCCGCGCTGACCGTTGCGGTCGTGGGCCTCGCCCACAAGGCGGCCCGCCATCTTGCGCACCAGTTCCTTGCGCGTGCCGAAGAAGCCGAGGTAGGGCCCGCCGAACGATAACGGGATGCCGAGCGGTTGGCCCTCGCCCACCACAATGTCGGCCCCGTACTGGCCGGGCGGCTTGAGCAAGCCGAGCGCGATGGGGTTGACGACCACACACAGCAGCGCGCCCACGGCGTGGCACTTCGCCGCCAAACCTTCCAGTTTCTCAATCTGCCCGAAAAAGTTGGGCGACTGCACGACGAGCAGCATGATGTCAGCGTCGAGTTGCGCGGTCAGCGCGTCGAGGTCGTGCTGCCCGCTCGCGTCGCCGATGAGGGTGAGGGCCATGCCCTGCGTGTACGTGCGGACAATTTGCCGATAATGTGGGTGCACGGCAGGCGAGATCAGCACCTTGTGGCGCTTCTCGCGGTGATGGTAATGGGCCATGATCACGGCCTCGGCTACCGATGTGCCGCCGTCGTAGTGCGAGGCGTTGGCGACCTCCATGCCGGTCAGGGCGCAGATCATGCTCTGATATTCATACACCGCCTGCAACGTGCCTTGCGACACTTCCGGCTGATAGGGCGTGTACGCGGTGAGGAACTCGCCGCGCTGGATCATGTAATTGACGACCGACGGGCTAAAGTGGTGATAGGCGCCCGCGCCGAGGAAGATGGGCATGTTGCCGGCGTGCACGTTGCCATCAGAGAGCGTGCGCATCTCCTGCAACGTTTCGAGTTCGGAGAACGGGTCGGGGATGTCGAGCTTCGGGAAGCGATGCTGCGCGGGCACGTCGGCGAACAGAGCCTCAATGCTCGGCGCGCCGATGGTCGCCAACATCTCCGCCCGATCGGTGTCAGTGTGGGGGTAGTAACTCATAGTCATTCAGTAGGCAGTGGGACAGAAGGCAGTAGGCAGTGAGCGGCCTTCTGCTTGCTGCCTACTGCCTTCTAGTGTTTGCGCTCTTCGCAGAACTTCTCGTAGGCAGCCGCATCCAGGAGATTGCTCAGATTGCCGGCGTCGGTGATCTTGATCTTGACGATCCAGCCGCTGCCGTACGGGTCGGAGTTGATCAGCTCGGGTTTGGTCGTCAACCCATCGTTGACGGCGGTGACGGCGCCGGCGACTGGGAAATAAATATCGGAGGCCGCTTTGACCGACTCGACCGAGCCGAAGGATTGCCCGGCCGTAAATGAGTCTCCCACCGTTGGCATCTCCACGTACACCACGTCGGAAAGTTCACTTTGCGCGAAGTCGCTGACGCCGAGGGTGGCAGTATCGCCCTCCACTCGAATCCATTCGTCAGATTTCGCGTACTTCAAATCAGCGGGGAAGTTCATAGGGCCTCCAGAGTTGGGTTGAAAAGAAAAAAGACGCAGGCATATCGTGCGCTGCGTCCTCTGTGTCTGACCTGAGAGATTGAGCCCCGACGGTGTGTTTCGCAACTGCTTGCGAAACCCTCTTCAGAGGATGACACCACCGGGGTCCTTTTACCTGAGAGATTCACGACCCGGTCACGCAACCGCGCCGCTTGCCCCGTCGGTGACGGGCAAAGGCGAAGCCTTTGCCTCGGCAATCGCGTGCGATTGCCCGTTCTCTTCTCCGGAGGTGTGTTGAATTGTGCCCGCATTCTATGGTGCGCGTGGGGCGAAGTCAAGGCGCAAAATCAATCGCGAGCCTCTCACTTGGGAAGGAGCGTGGTCAACGGATCGAACCGATGACACCGATGACACAGATAGTATCGAATTTGATTCAGTGATTTTGCGCGAAGTTGAAGATGATGTGATTCTTGTTGCACTGCGCGAAAGTTGGAACGACAATCGAGTCGGACAACGCTTGCCCCGCGCCGTTCCACAGTTGGATGCGGAAATCGTTGCTGTCAATGGGCGCAGCGCCGAGGGTGATCTCGTAACCGCTCGGGCCGTATTTCGGCACGCTACCCGTGAGCGTGTCATTCTGGAAGCTGTTAGGACCGGTGACGCGCACGATCAACCCCAACACACCTCGCCTATCCAAATCAAATACCTGACCGGAGATGCCGTGCCACGCGCAACCGTTGGCGTTGGCGAAGTTGGGCAGATAGGCGGGTGAGTCGTTCGTCTTTGTGAAATTGAACGGTGAGAGAGTGATAGTCGGCGTCGGTGTGACATTGGGCGGCAGCGTGGCCGTCGGCAGTGGATAGTCTTTGGCGACCATCGGCAAGTAGTGCACCGACGTCGGCGGCAACGTGGGGGTGAGTTGAATCGTGACCTGCGCGGCGGTGGGGCGCGGGCCGAGCAGCAGCGCGCTCAACCACATCAGCGCGGCCACACTGAAGAGAATAAAAGCCGAGCGTCGTTGTTTTTCCATCACAACCTCCACATCACACAAACACGCGCAGTACACGGGCCATAATGCCGCTGGTCACTTCGTAATTGATCGTCCCCCACTTACGCGCGAGGTCATCGGCGCTCAGGCGCTCATCACTTTGTCCGCCAATGAGCACAATTTCATCGCCCACGCGCACATCGGGGATGTGGCTGACGCCGACGACAATTTGATCCATGCACACACGCCCGCGCACCGGAGCGCGCTGCCCTCGAATCAGCACCTCATTCACATTAAGGAGTCGCCGATAGCCATCGGCATACCCCACGCCCACGACGGCGACGGTCTCGTGCTCGGTGGTGACGTAGGCGCTGCCGTAACTCACGCCGTGACCGCGTGGCAACGTCTTCACCTGCGTCACACGCGCCTTCCATGTCAGCGCGGGCAGGAAGTCTGGCGGGCACGGAACATCATCAGAGGGATTAAGCCCGTACAGCGCGATGCCAACACGCACCAAATCCAACCGCGCCGCCGGCAGCGCCAGCGCGCCCGCCGAGTTGCAGGCGTGCACCAGCGCAGGGCGGGAGGGGAGGGCGGAGACGACGGACTCGAATACACGGAGTTGATGGTGGGCGGAGAGCTCACCCCACCCCCCCACCCCACAACCCCCGGGCGAGGGGGGGGGGTACCCCATAGCCAAA
>JBQTJD010000338.1:0-4613 GCA_052387475.1 Anaerolineales bacterium
GTGAACTGGCTGAAGCGGGAGTGAACCATGGACTACGTCATTGGTTGCGATGTAGGCTCACAGGGCACGAAGGTCGTGCTGCTCTCCAGCGCCGGCGAACTGGCGGGTGAAGCGTACGCCGGGTATACCATTGATTACCCCCAACCGTTATGGGCCGAGCAGCCCGTCGAGCGCTGGATCGAGGCAATCACACTGGCCGTGCGGCAAGTCATGGCGGAGACGGGTATCACTGCCGATCAGGTGCGCGGCCTCGGGCTGGGTACACAGGTGGATGGCGTCGTGCCGATTGACGCCAACGGGCGTGCACTGCGAGCCGGCATCATCTGGATGGATCGACGGGCGGGCGCTCAATGTGAGGCCGCACGCGCGAACATGAACGATGAGCAGGTTTTTCAACTCACCGGGCTTAATCTCGACCCAACCCATGTTGCGCCAAAGATCCGCTGGCTGGCGGACCAACAACCGGAGGTCTACGAACGCGCGACGCATTTCCTTCTGCCCGGGAGTTACCTGGCGTATCACCTCACCGGCGAGTTGGCGGTGGACTACTCCAATGCTTCATCGACTCTACTGCTCGATGTACGCACCAAAGCCTGGTCACCGGGGATGTGTCGTGTTTTTGCGATAGACCCACAGCGGCTCGTGCCAGTCGGCGCGGCGACAGCGCCCCTCGGCCACTTGCGGCCCATCATCGCCGAGACGTTGGGGCTGCGACCCGACACAGTCGTGGTCATCGGGTGTGGCGACGAACACGCCGCCTGTCTTGGCGCGGGTGTCGTGCGGTCGGGCCTCGTCGGCGACATCGCCGGCACCGCTGAACCCGTGTGTGCGGCCAGTCCCATGCCGGTCTTCGATCCGACCCGGTTGGTGGAGACTCACTGCCACGGCGACCCTGATTTGTGGTTGCTGGAAAATCCAGGCTTCGTATCCGGTGGCAACTATCGCTGGTTTCGTGATCATTTTGCCAGTGGAGTGTCGGAGGCGGGGAAGAGTGTGTATCAAGTGCTCGACGCTGAGGCTGCGAGTGTGCCACCCGGGTCGGAAGGGCTGACCTTCTTGCCGTGCCTGATGGGTGCGATGGCGCCGACCTGGAATGAGCACGCACGCGGAACATACTCGGGTTTCACGCTGGCTCACACACGTGGCCATTTTGTGCGCGCGCTGCTTGAAGGGTCGGCCTTTGCCGTCCGCGACATCACCGATCAAATGCGCGCGGTCGGGCTGGACTTGCAGGAGATGCGCGTCGTCGGCGGCGGAGCGAAAGGCCCGCTGTGGAATCAGATCAAGGCCGATGTCACTGGTTTGCCGGTTGCGGTGCCCGATGTCACAGAGACGACTGCTTTGGGGGCGGCATTGCTGGCGCTGGTGGGTGTGGGTGCTCATTCCACCCTTGCCGATGCGAGCGAGCGCGTGGTTCGCATCCACGAGCGCTACGAGCCGAACCCAGCGGCACAAGCGGTCTATGCCGATGCCTACGCGCTTTACCGCGAGACTTACTTCACACTTCTGCCTTTATATGAACGCGCGGCCAAACGCGCTTGATCACTATCAGTTCATCATGAGCGAACGTCCATGAGCACTGCTGCAGCGATTGACAACTTGCCCGTCTCGCTTCCGACCCATTTTGAGGATGTGAAGTCCCTCGAGGAGTTCATGTCGCGCCCCTCGGCGACGCTGATCAGCGACCTGGCCCGAATTGAAGGCGATATTCTGATCCTTGGCGCCGGTGGCAAGATGGGGCCGACGCTGGCGCGTATGGCCCGGCGGGCTGCCCCGAACAAAAACATCGTAGCCGTGGCCCGCTTCTCCGAGTCGGGTTTGCCAGACCGACTTAAGGCGCACGACATCGAATGCCTCAAAGCCGATCTGCTCGATCGCTCTGCCATCGAAGCCCTGCCCAAACTTCCCAACGTCATTTATATGGCCGGGCAAAAGTTCGGCACCAGCAGCAACGCCAGTCAAACCTGGGCGATGAATGTCGCGGTTCCATTTATGGTCGCCGAGGCCTTTCGCGCCTCACGCCTCGTCGTGTTCTCCACCGGCTGCGTTTATCCGTATATGGATGTCAACGGGCCGGGTGCGAGTGAAGACACGCCGACCATACCGCCGTCTGGCGATTACGCGAACTCATGTGTGGGCCGCGAGCGGATGTTTGAGTACGCTTCACGCAAGTACAGCACAGCGGGCCGCTTCGTACGCCTCTCGTATGCCATTGATATGCGCTACGGCGTCCTGTTCGATATCGCCCATAACGTGCTGGCCGGCCAACCGCAAGACCTGAGCATGAGCCAGGTCAATGTCATTTGGCAAGGCGAAGCGAATGAACAGTCGTTGCGGCTGCTGACTCATTGCACCGCGCCGATCAGCGGCATCAATATTACTGGCCCACGTGTGAGCGTTCGCTGGTTGGCGGAGCAATTTGGTCAACGGTTTGGACGCCGGCCTGTGTTCAGCGGCGCGGAGGCTGGCACGGCCTGGGTTTTCGACATTTCGCTCTCACAACGCTTGCTCGGCCCAACGCAAATTGGCATTGAGACGATGCTGGATTGGGTCACGCACTGGGTGGCAAGCGGCAACCCGAGCCTGGGCAAACCCACCCATTTCGATACGCGCGATGGCCGGTATTGAAACCGATTCGGTTCGCATCCATGCGCTGACGGAAGCCGACTTGAGCGGCGCATTGGCCCTGACGCGTTATGCCGGTTGGAATCAAGTCGAAGCCGATTGGCGCCACACCCTCAACGCAGGTCGGGGCTGGGGTCTCTCGACTGCCGCTGGGTTGTTGATTGCGACCGCCGCTGTCCTGCCTTATCCCCCCACTTTCGGTTGGATCAGTCTCGTGCTGGTGCATCCGGAACATCGCCGGCGCGGTCACGCCTCACGCTTGATGCAGGTCGCCATTGACGACTTGCGAGCGCGACAACTCACGCCGATGTTGGATGCGACACCGGCTGGTCGGGCGGTGTACGTGACCCTGGGCTTTCGCGACTGCTGGGGCATCACGCGCCTCGCTGCAAAGGCCGGGATGATTGGCACGGACGAAGTCAGCGCATCCGCAATTACCATTCGAGCTATCACGGCAGATGATTGGTCGCACCTCGCCAAGCGCGATGCGGCCGCCTTTGGCGCGGTGCGCGAGCCGTTGCTGCGCGAGTTTGCGCGACGCCGGCCGGAGGTGGCGTTGGTGGCGCGGGCGGGCCAGGAGATCAGCGGGTTTTTGTTTGGGCGCGAGGGCCACACCGCGACACAACTTGGGCCGCTTGTTGCTCATTCGCACGAGGCGGCCTGTGCCTTGTTGTGGGCGGCCCTCCAGCAGGTCGCTGGCCCCGTTTACCTTGATCTCGCCGATCACAACCAGCGGCTGCTCAATTGGCTCATTGAGCGAGGCTTTGTCATACAGCGGCCCTTCACTCGAATGGCGCTAGGCACCAATTCCACTGCCGGCGAACATGCCGCGCTGGTCTTGATGGCCGGGCCGGAGTTTGGGTAAAGCTGATGGAGAAATGGTATGTCACCTCATTGGTCTGATTTGCCGGCGCCTGTGCTCGATGTCCTACGGCAAGGAACCGTCATCCCCGCTCACCCCCTCGCCCTCAATGCCGAACGCCGGCTCGACCCCGTGCGCCAACGCGCTCTGACCCGCTACTACCTCGACGCGGGCGCGGGCGGGCTGGCCGTAGGAGTCCATTCGACTCAGTTTGCGATCCGGGAGGTTGGCTTGTACGAGCCAGTGTTATCGCTGGCTGCGGAGACTGCCCACACCTGGGTCAAACGGCCCGTCGTGCTCATTGCCGGCTTAATAGGCCGCACCGAGCAAGCCGTGCGCGAGGCAGAAACGGCCCGAGCGTTGGGGTATCACATCGGGATGCTATCACTGGGGGCTATGCGCGCCGCATCAATGGATGAGATCCTCAGTCATTGCCGAGCCGTTGCCAAAGTCATGCCGTTGATGGGTTTCTACATGCAGTCGGCGGTCGGCGGCATTGATTTACCGTTTGAGTTCTGGCGCGACTTCGCCCAGATTGACAACGTGCTCGCAATAAAAATTGCGCCGTTCAGCCGCTACCGCACACTCGACGTGGTGCGCGGCGTGGTCGCGGCCCAAGCTGAAAACCGCATCACGCTCTACACCGGCAACGACGATCACATCGTGCTGGACTTGCTGACGCCTTTCGATGTTCAGCGCGACGGGGAGCCGATCCGCGTGCGAATCAAGGGTGGCCTGCTCGGTCATTGGGGCGTATGGACGCGGTGCGCTGTCGAGATGCTCGAACGGATACATCAGGCCAGTATTACACCGCCCATCTCTGCCGACTGGCTGGCTGTGGATGCATATGTCACCGATATGAACGCCGCCCTGTTCGACGTCGCTCACAACTTCGCCGGCTGTTTGCCCGGTTGCCTCGAAGTCCTGCGGCGACAGGGGATACTCGAAGGCCATTGGTGTCTCGACCCGCACGAGACGCTCTCACCTGGTCAGGCCCAGGAGCTTGATCGCGTTTGCCGTGAACACGCCGATCTATGCGACGATACCTTTGTGCGCGCCAACCTCAACCGCTGGCTGGCGAATTGACACGGGGCCAAACCTGCACAGCTTCTTCCGTCCAAATTAC
>JBQTJD010000339.1:0-1961 GCA_052387475.1 Anaerolineales bacterium
GATGGCTTTGGCGAATTCGACCGGGTTGGGTTTTGACATATAGACAACTTTCTATGTGTGATTATATAGACATCGGTCTATGAGTCAAGAGGGAAACAGGAAAGGAATGAAAGCTGGGAAATCGGTGAACTTCATTTTCCTTCGTTTCCCTTGTTTCCGTCCTTTCCCGTTTCTTTTAGCACCGCCAACATTTGTGCGTGAATGTGGCCGTTGGAGGCGACGATGGACGGCGCGCCGAGGAAGTTTGCGTCGCCCTCGACGGTAGTGACGCGTCCACCGGCCTCGCGCACGAGCAGCGCGCCTGCGCCGATGTCGTATGGCTTCATCTTGAATTCCCAGTAGCCCTCAAACCGACCACAGGCCACGTAACAACAATCAAGCGCGGCCGAGCCGGGACGGCGCACGGCCTGCGCACGCCGATAGAAATTGATGAAGTGATCGAAGTTGTTACCCGGGCTGGTGCGCACATCGTACGGAAAGCCGGTCGTGAGCAGTGAACGTTCGAGCTCCGTCTCCCCCGAAACCCGAATCGATTCGCCGTTGAGCGTTGCGCCACCCCCTACCTCGGCGCAGAACAGCTCGTCGCGCAACGGGTCGTACACCACGCCCACCTGCAACTGGCTGTGATGCGTGAAGGCGAGCGAGACCGCAAAGCACGGCACGCCGTGCGCGAAGTTGACGGTGCCATCCAACGGGTCAATCAACCACTCGTACTCACCGGCCTGCGCCGTGCGGCCGCTCTCCTCCGCGTACAGCCGGTGGTAGGATAGGCGACGCGTATCCGATTGAGAATCAGTTCTTCGGAGCGATGATCATACTCGGTCACCAGATCCACTGCACCTTTGTACTGAATGTGCTGCACGCGGCCATAGCCTTCGCGCAGCAAAGCGCCAGCCTCGAGGGCGAGGGTTTGGGCGAACGAGAGAAAGTCAGACATGGAGGATTGGAGAATTGGCGATTGCGCGCCACGTCGCAGCGTATAGCGAGCGCGCTTTGGCGGGCAGAGGCGTGAGGGTGAAGGATGAAGGTGGAAGGCTGAAGGATGAAGATTGGGTGCGGATGAATGACTCGGCGGCTTGGGGTTGGGATGAAGTGCACGGGATAACCCAATCGTATTCAAGGGTGATTAACGGAGTGCCGCTTACTGAAGCAGTAGCGGCGTCCACCGGGAGGAGGGCCACCTCACCGACCCCGACCTCCAGCGCGGCGAGCGGGTCACTGACGAACAACGGTCGCGCGTGGGCAAAATCACTTTCTATTTGCTTCAAATGGCCGGGATGTGAATCGTTGACGGGATAGCCGCGCCGCAGCAGCGCGATGGCAATGGCGAGGCGGCCAAAGCGCGGCACAGCGCGCACGGCGAAAAGAGTTCATCCAGCGTGCCGGTGCTGACGAAGTGTACGACGCGATGCGGGACGGTGAACGCGCCGTCCGGGTCGTGCGCGCGGCCGCCGCTAAGCTTAGGCGGTCCGGCGAGAGGGCGCAGCCTGTTGCGCGCAATCAATTCGGCAGCGGCGTAGGCGGAGATCAGCAGCGCATCAAAGCGCGCCGCGTGTTGCGTCAGTTCGTCGGCGTCAGAATTGAAATGGTGGCTGATGGGCAACGCCGAACCGAGGCGGAGTCTGCGTGGAAGGATCAACGTGCTCAGCGCGGTGGCAGCACCCGTGAGCAGAAACGCGCGGCGCGACAATGCGCCCAGCGGTCGGCGCATCAGTCGAAGGCGGAGAGGGTTTTGGCGAGGGCTTCGAGTTCGCGCTGAATCTCTTCGTACTGCGCCTGCGCCTCGGCCAGCGAGTTGCGGTAGGTTTCTTTCTGCGGCTCGGGCACGGCGGCAAGTTGCTGCTGCGTGCGCGCGATTTGCCTGGCCTTTTGCTCAAGCTTGTTCTTCAAGCGTTGGCGATAGCCGATGTAGAAATCGCGCTCGGAGAGCGTGGGCTGTGGCTCAGCCGACATGCTCAAGG
>JBQTJD010000340.1:0-3106 GCA_052387475.1 Anaerolineales bacterium
CCAAGCGGTTGGCCGAGGTAGAGTACGAGAAGTTCCGCGTCACGCAGGATCGCGCGTTCGAAAGCGATTTTGAGAAGGAAGTCAAGCGGATAACGGCGGCGAGCCAACCACCGAAGCCGAAGAAAAAGCGCAAATGAAGCTGCAATTCGACGCCAACCAACCGCACCAGATTGACGCTATCGCGGCGCTCACTGACGTGTTCGACGGCCAGCCGCAGGGTACGCCGGAATACTCCGTGATTCAGATGGGTGAGTGGTGGTAATCGGCGCGCAATTCGGACCCACCCAGGGCTGTGAGTTTCCCTGTGATATCGGCGCGTAAAACGGGCCCACCGTACGGAGCCCCCAATGGCGGGCTTCTGGGTCATGCTACGCCTTTGGATGCTGGTCAGCCTGGGAGCAGGCTGGCGCATCCGGAGGTGCGAGATGCTTACGGTGGACGATTACGGCCTAATTCGACGTGCTTACCATGACGGCTTGAGCATTCGGGCCCTGGCCCGGATGTTTCACCACTCGCGGCGCAAGGTTCGGGAGGCCCTGGCCTGCCCTGAGCCGCAACCTTACACGCGCAGCAAGGATCCGCCCGCGCCCAAGCTGGGGCCGCTTCAGCCGATCATTGATGAGATACTGAAGGCGGACGAGTCGGCTCCACCCAAGCAGCGGCACACCGCAGCTCAGATTCACCGCCGGCTGCAGAGCGAGCACGGTTACCTGGGTGGCTACGACCAGGTGCGC
This sequence comes from Anaerolineales bacterium, assembly GCA_052387475.1. Taxonomy (GTDB): domain Bacteria; phylum Chloroflexota; class Anaerolineae; order Anaerolineales; family UBA6663; genus JANWXR01. The sequence goes on from JBQTJD010000340.1 coordinate 735, forward strand.
CGCTACGTGGGTAAGCACCGCCGTCGTCAGCGCGAGACGTTCATTCCCCTGGCGCACGATCCCGGCCGGCGGGTGGAGTGTGACTTCGGCCACATCTATGTGGACTTCCCGCAGGGGCGCAAGCAGGTCCCGGTCTTCGTGGCGGCGTGGTCGTTTTCCAACTGCCCCTTCGTCATGGCCATGCCTACCGAGCGGACGGAGGCCATCCTGTGCGGCATGGTCGAGGCCTTCGAGTTCTTCCAAGCCGTGCCGCGCGAGGTATGGTGGGACAATCCCACCACCGTCGTCAGCATCATCTTCAAAGGCCGGCAGCGCCAGCCCAACGAGCGCTATGCCGCCCTGGCCAGCCACTACGCCTTCGAGCCGCTCTTTTGCTTGCCGGCTTCCGGCAACGAGAAGCCCGTCGCCGAGAACCGGGTCTTCGACCTCCAGCGGCGTTGGGCCACACCGGTGCCCAGAGTGGCGGATCTCGCGGAGCTCAATACCCATCTGCGAGCCTGCTGCCTGAAGGAACGAGAACGAACAGTGGCTGGGCAGGCGGAGTCGATCGCCCAACGCTTTTTGCGCGACCAAGCAGCGGCTTTGCCGCTGCCGGTTCACCGGTTCGACCCCTGCATCCACCAGGCGGCGCAGGTGGACAAGTACCAGACGGTGCGCTTCGATACCAATCGCTACAGCGTGCCGCGGCCCTGCGCTTTTCGGCCGGTAACGGTCAAAGCCTACGTCGAGCGCATCGAGATCGTGGCCGAGGGAACCGTCGTCGCCCGGCATCCGCGCTGCTACGGGCGTGACGAGCAGGTCCTGGATCCGCTCCATTACCTGACCACTCTGGGCCGACGGCCGGCGGCCCTGGACCACTCACGCGTCTATCGCGATTGGACGCTGCCGTCGGACTTTACCGCCCTGCGCCAAGCCCTCGAGCAGCGCCACGGGCCCTCGGCGGGCGCCCGGCAATACATCCGGGTCCTGCAGCTTCTGGCCCAGCATCCCGTGCCACGGGTGCAGCGCGCCATCCAATCGTGTCGATCGCCGGAAGACCTCGCCGCCGATCGAATCATCCAGCACACCTTCCGCCTGGCCCAGCGGGAGGCGCAGGCCACGCCTTCCGTCCAAGCCGGCGACCCCTTGATGAACGTTCAGGTGCACATGCCCGACCTGCGCCTGTTTGATCAACTTCTTTCTTATGGAGAACGCGCCTATGTCTGACCAATCGAGGCTGCTGCTCAAGAACAACCTCAAGCAACTGCGGCTGCCCACCATCAGCGCCGAGTTCGAGAAGTTGGCCCGCGAAGCCGCCGAGCACAACCAGCCCTACGAGACCTATCTGCTGCGCCTGACGGAGTTGGAGGTCGCCAGCCGGACCTCCAACGCTCTGCAGGCCCGGATCAAGGCCGCCGGCTTCCCGGTGCACAAGGACTTCGACACCTTCGACTTCGCGGCCATCCCCGCCCTGAACAAGCAGAAGGTTTTGGAACTGGCCCGCGGAGGATGGATTGAAGAACATTCCAACGTCTGCCTGATCGGCAGCGTGGGCACCGGGAAGACGCACGTCGCCACCGCCCTGGGTCTGGCCGCCTGCCGGCTGGGCCAGCGCGTGCGCTTCTTCAGCGCCGGCAACCTGGTCACCCGCCTGGAGGAAGCCCAGAAGCAGTACCAGCTCGATCGCTTCCTGGCCCAGCTGGACAAAGCCGATCTGCTGATCTGCGACGAACTGGGGTACCTGTCCTTCAGCCGGGCTGGTGCCGAATTGCTCTTCCAGGTCTTCGCCGATCGCTACGAACGCGCCAGCCTGCTGATCACCAGCAATCTGGCTTTCAGCGACTGGGGCCAGGTGTTCCAGGGCGAACGCATGACCGCGGCCCTGCTCGATCGGCTTACCCATCGCTGCCAGATCTTCGAGATGAACGGCGAGAGCTACCGCTTCCGCGAATCGATGAAGAACAAGAAGGACAAAGGCAACGGCAAGAAGGAGAAGTGACCGGAGCAATGAACGTTTACTCGGTTGGTGGCCAGCGCACTGCGCCGTCCAGCGCCGGGCTCAAGCCGCGTGCGATTCGCCAACCCGGTGCGGGCGCCTCGAACACCACAGCAACCCGATCCCATCCCACGCGGCGTGTGCCAATGGAACGGAAATTCGAATCGCACGGATCTCACAGATGATCACAAAGAGAAAGAAAAAAGAAGCAAAAAAGAAAGAGAAACTGACTACGACGACGATGTTGCATCACCTTGGGAACTGCCTATGATCATCAACAAGGTGGGTCCCGTTTACTCGCCGATGTGGGTCCAGTTCTCTCGCCGATTACCACCCGAATTCGTCGTCCTCCTACCAACCATCGCGATACCTACTTCCGTCGCCTCACGGCATATGC
>JBQTJD010000341.1:0-5653 GCA_052387475.1 Anaerolineales bacterium
CATCGCGCAGGATTTGTTTCATGCCCTGGCGCACCACCGCGTGGTCATCGGCCAATAATACTTTGATCATGGCTCGCTCTCCCATAGTTGTCCCAACTCCACCCGCAGACCTCATCCTATCAGACCCCTTCCACTTGACTGTCAGCCTGCCCACGACTGCCTTGTCAGTCTTACGCTGACATTCGCTCGCGCACTTAGCCGCTTGCCATACCATGGCTTTATCGTTCACATTATTATCCACTTAGAGCAGTTTCCGGATTGATTTCCGGCCTGTCATTCCCGCCCCACGCTTTCGCGGTGGCAGGCTGCGGGGATCCAACGGCATGGCCTGGACTAACGACTTTACGCTACTGAGCAAGATCCTCATCGCCGTGATCCTGGGCGGCATTATCGGGTATGAACGCGAGTCGGCCCATGAGCCCGCCGGGTTACGGACGCACATGCTAGTGGCTGCGGCTGCCATGCTGATCGTCGGATTGGGCGAGGGACTCGCTAATACCTTTCAGACGAGTGAGCGTACAACGACTGACCCATTGCGCTTAATCGAGGCGGTGATTGTGGGCGTGAGCTTTTTAGGAGCTGGGACGATCCTGCATCGCGAGAGAGACATGCGCGTAGAGGGGTTAACCACGGCGGCCTCGCTACTGTTTACTGCCGGTCTGGGCATCGCAATGGCGGTAAACAAAATTGTCCTGGCTGTCGGCGCACTCATCATCATACTCCTGATCACTGGTGGCTTGGGTTATCTCATGAGCAAAATGAATAAGGGAGTTTCTTGATTACGAGCGGCAAGGCCTCACAACGTCAGCGCTAATCCGACGCTCAAGCGCGGGGCTTGCTGACTTTTACTTCAGCAGCCTGCCGATGGCGGAGACCCGTAAAAGTCATTACGCTGACAAGCGAAGAATTGTTGAGCGTCAGGAGACATCATGGTTTTCACTTTACTTCTCTGTCCTCGCTGCAAGATTCGATATGCAGCAGTGCCTCATCCGGAGCGCCCGACAAATTGGATTTTCTTTGATGCGGCCTATTGCGACGTAGAGCATCCTTCTCACATCTGCTCAGGCGGCATGCTGTGCGTATTGGGCCATAAGCTTGATCTCATCTCGAGTGTAGCGGTGATGACTGCGGGCGGCGCATGGCTGCATTTGGATAGCCCGATGGTCCCCGTCGTCGTCAATTGACTCAGTCGGAGATACACCTATGCCACGCGGTGATAAATCCAAATATACCAACAAACAAAAACGCCAGGCCGAACATATTGAAGAAAGCTACAAAGAGCAAGGCGCATCCGAAGAGAAGGCCGAACGCATCGCCTGGTCAACCGTCAACAAACAAGACGGCGGCGGCAAAAAGAGCGGCGCGGGTCGCGCGAAAAAGAAAGGCCCGAAGAACAGCCGTCGCAAGACCGGGCCGCAGAAGACTCGTTCGGCCAGCAAGCGCAAACCGGCCGGCACTAGCAAGAAAACCAGTCGTAAGAGCCCGCGTCGGGCGCGCTCATCTCGTTGATGGCTAATCCAGAATGAGAGCGTTATTGGCTGGTGTTGCCGTAGGTCTGACAATAGCCGCGTGCGTGGTCGCCGGTTATTTTCTCCTCAGCAATTTTATAAGCGCACCGTCATTACCGGCTCAAACTGCAAGACCGGCACAACTTAACGCTGATGGTTAGCGAGAGCCTGGTTCAGCAGCACGTTGAAATGGCCCAGTCTTCCAATGACGAGTACACAGAGCCACAAGTAGATCTGCGCGCGCCCAATCTCATTGACCTGACCTTTACCACGCGCCTCGCCGGGTTAGGCCAGGTACGCCCCACCTTCACTCTCCAATTGGCTGCCCATGAAGGCCGGCTGGTCGTGACGACACAAAGTGTAGTGATCGGCGCTGTGCCTTTGCCAACTGCTTTAGCACAGCAACAATTTCAACCTGTAGCGCACGCGTTGGAAACGCAACTCAACGCAGGGCTAGCTCAACAATTGCAGCCGTGGAGTTTGCACCTGACGGGTGTGAGTGTTGCCCGGACGAATTGATCATCCAGGCAGGCGCCACATAACAGGTTGGACGGCTATCGGCTGAGCCGGAGTACTTGTTGGCGCAGAACGGAGGGTGGCAATGTTGCTGGAGAACAAGGTTGCGCTGATCTACGGTGCAGGCGGTCCGATTGGCGGCGCGGTGGCCCGGGCCTTTGCTCGCGAAGGGGCCAAGGTCTTCCTAGTCGGTCGCACTAGGGCAAAGCTCGATAAGGTCGCCGACGACATCCGCTCGAATGGCGGCGTAGCGGACACCGCCGTCGTCGATGCCCTCGACGAGCGGACGGTTGACGAGTATGTCGAGGCGGTGGTCGAGCAGACCGGGCACATTGACATCTCGTTCAACCTCATCTCGTACGGAGACGTCCAGAAGCTGTTGGCTGAGATTTCGATTGAGGATTTTCTTCAGCCGATCACTAACGCGATGCGAACGCAGTTTTTGACCACCCGGGCGGCCGTCCGGCACATGGTCAAGCGCGGATCGGGAGTGATCTTGGCGTTCGGCGGAAACGGGCCACAAACTCTTCCCGGGCTGGGCGGCTTCAAAGTCGCCCTCGACGCCATCGAGGGTCTTCGCCGCCAGTGGGCCTGCGAGTTGGGAAGGCACGGCATCCGCCTCGTCACGTTGAAGACGGGTGGCATTCCCGATTCAATCCCGGACACCTTCGCCGGCAAGGACAAGATCGCCGCTGACATTCAGGAGAAGACCTTGCTGAACCGAGCAGCGACGCTGGCCGACGTGGGCGCCGTGGCAGCCTGGGTGGCTTCAGACCAAGCCCGCACCATGACCGCCACAGAGGTCAACATCTCCTGTGGCGCGATCATGGACTAGATGGCCTGGAACTCCCGAAGCTGCCGCCAGGGACAAAGTAGCCCTGAGTGACCTTGGTGGCGTCGAGAAACTGGAACACCACATATGTTTGAAAGAGAGAGTGCTGCATGAAACTTTCCGAGATGATGACCAAAGGGGTGGAAGTGACGGAGCCTGACGCTAACGTAGCCTCAGCGGCCAAGACGATGCGCGATCTTAATATCGGCTTTTTGCCGGTGAGCAGCGGCGGTCAACTCGTCGGCGTCCTGACCGATCGCGATATTGTGACACGTGTAGCTGCCTTGGGTCTGGACCCCACGCTGGCCTTGGTGAGCGAAGCGATGACGCGTGATGTGGTGACTTGTTTTGAAGATCAATCGGCGGAGGAAGCAGCCCGGCTCATGCAGACCCGTCAGATCCGCCGGATCCCCATCATCGACCACCATCAGAAACTTGTCGGCGTCGTTTCGCTGGGCGATCTGGCCGTGGATGCGCTCAAGCAAGATGAAGCCGGTGCAACGCTGCGCGACGTCTCGTGGCCGGCCAAGCCGGAAGGATAACGCGCATGAAAAGCTTTTTACAAGGTCGTTGGCTGGGTCATCCATTCCATTCCGTCCTCGTGCATTTGCCGACCGCCTTGTTCCCGGCTGCATTATTGTTCGATCTGCTTTCACACTGGGGGGATGGCAACAACGTCTTTGTGCAGGTCTCGTTTTACGCCATCGCACTGGGCCTGCTGCCGGTCTTGCCGGCGGTGGCCACCGGTCTGGCCGATTGGTGGGACATCGGCCACGAGCAGCCGGCGCGAAAGTTGGGCCTCGCCCATATGCTGCTCAACATCACTGCTGCCATTCTCTGGGTGCTCAACCTGAGTTTGCGGTTGAATACTTATCAGACTGCTGTGAACGTGCCGGTCTTGCCGCTGACCCTTTCAATCATTGCCACCCTCATGTTGATGGTGGCCGGTTACCTGGGAGGGCGGATGGTGTACGAGCATGGCGTGAGCGTGATCCGGCAGCCACAATCAAAAACCAAATGGCGCCGCCTGGCAGAACTGGGCGGGGCCGATGTGCCGCCGCAATCGGGGGACGCCTCATGATTAAGCATTTTCTTCAAGGCCGGCCTTTCGGGCATCCACTGCATCCGTTGCTCGTTCATCTACCGATTGGGCTGTTCATCCTGAGCCTGCTATTCGATGTGGCCGCGCGCTGGTTCAACGCCGGCAATGTCATCGTTCAGGCCGCTTTCTACACCATGGCGCTGGGCGTGGTGATGGGTCTGGTGGCTGCAATCACCGGCTTCGCCGATTGGAGCGACATCCGCACGGATCGGTCTGGCAAAAGCACCGCTACGGCGCACATGACCCTTAACTTGCTGGTCATCGGTGGCTATGCCCTCAACCTGGGATTGCGGTTCGGCGACCTGGATGCTGCCGTTACAGAGTGGCTACCGCTCATCCTGTCGCTGGCCGGCGTCGGCGTGCTCATGGTGTCTGGTTATCTGGGCGGTCTGTTGGTGTACGATGCGGGCATTGCCATTGGCCGGCATCGCGGTGAGAGTGATGGGCCATTCGCCACAGTGGAACTCAATCACTCTACTACTGACAATGGTTACACCCTTATCCCGGGCGCGGCTCAACTGGGGGAAGGCGAAAGGCTACGCGTTGAAATCAACGACTATGTGCTGGTCGTTACTCATCACGCCGGCAGCTTTTTTGCCCTTCAGGAATTTTGCACTCACCTCTTCGGCCCGCTGTCGGAGGGGAAACTGGAGGGCGGGCAAATTCAATGCCCGTGGCATCAATCGTGTTTCGACCTGCATAGCGGCCAGGTGACGCAAGGGCCAGCGCAATTGCCTCTTCGGACCTATCCGGTGATGTTCAGTGAAGGGGAGCTGTATGTGCGCACGCCGGGCACAGAGCACATTCCGGCCACCAAACCCGAAATGGCTCACGTCGCTTAGCGCTTACAGCCCTAGCTTTTGTTTTTCCGCGTGAATGAGACGGATCGCCGCGGCGATCCGTTTTTTGTTGTCGGGCAGGTTGGGCCATGTGCTCGCGCCGCTGGGGTGCGGCAGGGGGATAATGATGCGCCCATGGCGTTCGATCTGAGTGCCGATCACATCTTCGAGCGACAGCTTCGAGTCAAAGAACAAGCTAATGGCAAGTTTGCCAATGGGGAGGATGAGGCGCGGGTTGATCAGTTCAATCTCGCGTTCGAGCCACGGGCGGCACAGCGCCTGCTCTTCTTTGCTCGGCACGCGGTCGCCGTGGCCGCTGGCGCTTGGGCCTGGATAGCACCGGGTCACCGCCGTCATGGCTTGCGTGGCGCGGAACGTCGCTTCGTCGAAGCCGGCCTCACCCAACCACTGAAATAACCGCCGCCCGCTGCCGGCGTTGAACGGGCGTTTGACCACGGCTTCCGTTGGCCCCGGCGCCTGCCCAATCGTCATCACTTTCGCCGAGTGTGCGCCGTGCACCACCGGCCCCGGCGCGATCCAATAACCCGCTGCCAGGCACTTGCGGCAGGCGAGCAGTTGCATGTGCAATTCGGCGAAGGCGCGTTGTCGCGACGGCATGCGCAAAAGTATAGCGTCAATTTCCGCGCCCTTGTCCCAATGGGTCCGCGAAGGACTCGCTTCGGCATCTCTCCAAGCGTACGGCCTGAATCAAAACTGAACGCGATTAAGCCCGCCACGCCATCGTCGCTTGATTGAGCGCGTCCACCTCCGCCGGGGTCAAGTTGAACGAGAGCGCGCCAGCATTGTCAACCGCCTGCTTACCATTCTTGGCGCCGGGGATTGGCAGGACGTTGTC
>JBQTJD010000342.1:0-11971 GCA_052387475.1 Anaerolineales bacterium
GGACTGCAAAATCATCTGCCGGATGACGGCAGCGGGCGCGCGATGCGCCAAGGCCAGAGTCTCTTCCAGCCCCGCCCACGCAAACAGTTTACCCGACGGGCTGAGCGCCTCGGTCACGCCATCGCTATAACACACCAGCACATCATCAGGTTGTAAGAAGAAAGTGCGCTCGACGTTTTCGGAGTCGGGGAAGAGGCCGAGGGGCAGGGCAGTGCTGGGCAATTCGAGCGCGAAGCGAGTCGCGGCCTGCCAGTGGCACGTGGCGGTATGGCCGGCGCTGGCATAGGTGAGCGTGTGCGTCGCAGGCTGCAGTCGCGCGACGAGCGCGGTGGCGAACATGTCGAGTTTGGTGAAGTCGGGTTCGAGCGCGGTGTTGGCGCGCGCGATGGCCTCGCCGGGTGAGCGGCCCGCCAGCAACTGCCCGCGTAGTTCCGAGCGGATGAGGGAGGTGAGCATCGCCGCCGGGATGCCTTTGCCCGCCACATCTCCCAGCAGCAACGCCAGCGCGCCATCGCCCAACTCCACCACATCGTAAAAGTCGCCGCCCACTTGTGAGGCCGGCACCACCACACCGGCCAGTTCGTAACCGGAGGGCTGCGGCAGCCGCGCCGGGATCAAACTCGATTGAATCTGCGCGGCGATTTCCACCTCTTGCTGCAGACGCAGACTCGCGGCGAGTTGTTTTTGCAGGGCGATGTTATCGAGCACGGTGCCGATCTGCTCGGCCAGGCTGTCGGCGAGTTGACGTTCGTGGGCGCGGAAGCCGGCTGCCAGTTGGGAACCGAGCATGCCGATGATGGCCTCGCCCGGCTGGGTGAGCGGCACGCGCGCCCCGAGGAAGTTGGGCTGCTGGTCATTGGCGACGAGGACGGCGGTGTTTGCCAGTTGCGCAAAGTAGGCCTGAATCATGTCCGCGTCAAGCGCCATGGCCGAACGATAGACCAGCCGGGCCGAGTCGCGGAAGGCAACGAAGGCGTTGTCGCACCGAAAAACCCCACAGGCCAGGTTAGCCAGCTTCTCCGCTACTTCTTCGATGGACGTGTTGAAGGCGTTGACTTTGAGAATCTCGTACAGAAAGGCGAGTTGATTCCACGCGGCCAGCACCTCATCGCCGAGGCTGTTGGCGATTTTACGCTCGCCGAGTGAGGCGGCCAGCAAGCGCCCGCACAGCGCCAGCCAACTGATGAGTTGAATTTCATCCGCACTCTCGGGCGCTTCGCTGACGCTCAACCAGCCGAGCGGTTCGCCATCGTGTTCGAGTGGAGTGCGCCAGCGGGTGGCGGGCGGCGTAGCACCGGCCGGCGTGTACACCAGTGTGGCGCCGGTGAGCGCCAACCACTGCGGCTGAATGTGCTCCAAAATCTCCGGCGTCATTGGGCCTGGTTGAGCAGCGCGCGGATGGTGGCAAGGAACTCACCCTGCGCAAACGGCTTGAGCACGCAGGTCGCCGCGCCCAGGCGGCGCGCTTCCTCTACATGCGCCTGCTGCCCGGCGGCGGTGACGACGATCACCGGGATGTGCTTCAGCGTCGGCGACGACTTGAGCGTAGCCAGCAACTCCAGCCCGGTCATCTCCGGCATCATCAGGTCGGCGATGATGAGGTCGGGCCGGTCGGCCTGAATAGCCGCCAGCGCGCGCGCGCCGTTGGCCGTCATCGTCAACCGGTAACGGTCTTTGCGGAGCGCCAACTCAATCAGCCGGCGCACTCCGGCATCATCGTCCGCAATCAGGATATGAGCAGGCAGGGCCATTTCTCGCCAAGCGCGCTTACTTTCTCGAAATAGAACGAGGGCGGAAATGCAGAAAGAGTGACAGTGCAAAATAATAAACAGGATAGAGCAGCGAGAGTTGCAGCACTAGCGGGTCGGGCCGCTCGAAGGTGACGACGAGCCACGCCAGCAACACCCCCCATACCGCGCTGCCGAGCAGCGTGACCGGCATCCAGAACTTGGTCTTGGTCGGATACACGTAGCGGATGGGCACAAAGACCAGCAGCGCCAGCACGAACAGCAGCAAACCATTCACCGCGACCGGCCACTGCAATAAATAGAGATAGAAGACGACGACGTTCCAATACGACGGAAAGCCGGTGAAAAAACCATCCTCGGTCTTGGCCCAGTCCTGACAAAAGCCGAAGGCTGAGGCGAGCAGCACTACACCCAGCACCGGCGTCCACGGCTCGGCGACGAGCTTGTAGGCGTAGGCGAAATACATCGGGATGAAGACGTAGGTGAGGTAGTCGGTGATGTCGTCGAGCTTGCGCCCATCGAAGTTCGGCGTCCAGCGTGAGATGTCCCACGCTCGCGCCAGCACCCCGTCGGTCGAATCAATGAAAATGGCCAGGGCCAGAAAGATGAAGACATCGCGTGGGCGGTCGTCGGCGATGGCGATGAGGGCGAGAAACGCGGCGATGTTGCCGAGTGAAGTGTACAGGTGCACGGCCCACGCGCGCAGGGTGCGCAGCCGGTTTCGATCCGGGTGAGTGTCGGCGAGTTGCATCAGCAGCCTCAGTGCAGAGAGTGTGCCAGAGTATCGCGCCGATTGGAGGGCGCGTCAACGTGTAGCGCGTAAGGCGGAACGCTGAGGGCGCTGATTTCGCTGACAAACATCTCACTTTCAGCGTCAGCAAAGGCCCGTCAGCGTTCTAGCTGCGTGCTATACTCGCCGCACTTCCACACGAGTTATTCAACGTGCTGTGATGCGGGACCTGTTCGCGGAGTTTTTGACTCTTGGCGCGTATGAGTAGAGACGCGCCGCGGCGCGTCTCTGCAGCTCGCGCCCAGCGGCCATTCGGCAAGGTGTGTGTATCAGTGCGGCCCACGCGCAACTTCCGCGTGGCGGCGTGGTGGGGGCAGCCGGTCAGCCGCTTCAATCGCCCCGCCAAATCGTTCATCCAACCTGATATTGCCTGCCTCATCACACCTTGGTCGCCGATGTTGCCGCGCAATGGCAATTTAGAGTCTTCGGACTGAGCGGACGCAACAAAAAAAGCTGGGCACGCGTGAAGCGTGCCCAGCTTTTCTACCGTCACCTGTCTACCGAAGTGCCTGCGCCAAATCCGCAATCAAATCATCTTTGTTCTCCAGCCCCACCGAGACGCGGATCAGCCCCGGTCCGACTTCGAGCGGAGAGCCTTTGGTGGAGCCGTGCGTCATGCCGGCGGGCAGTTCGATCAGCGACTCGACGCCGCCGAGCGACTCGGCCAGCGTGAAAAGCTTCGTGCGCGTCAAAAACTCGGCGCTTTGCGCCTCGTTCTTGAGAAAGAATGAGATCATCCCGCCGCCATTCCGCATTTGCTTCTGCGCTGTCTCGTATTGTGGGTGCGTGTCCAATCCAGGATAGATGACCTCGGCCACGTTGGGGTGATCGCTGAGGAATTGCGCGACGGCCAGCGCGTTCTCGCCATGCCGATCCATGCGCACGGCCAGCGTCTTCACGCCGCGCAGCACCAGGAAGCAATCCATCGGGCCTGGCACCGCGCCGGCGGCGTTTTGCAGGAACTTCAATTGCTCATACAACGCCGTGTCGTTCATCAACGCCGCGCCGCCCACCACATCCGAGTGCCCGCCGAGATACTTCGTCGTCGAATGCACGACCACATCCGCACCCAGCATAATCGGCTGTTGCAGATATGGCGTGGCGAAAGTATTATCCACCACCACTTTGATGTTCGGGGTGTGCGTGTGCGCGACGCCGGCCACGGCGCGGATGTCCACCACTTTCAGGCGCGGATTGGTCGGGGTCTCGATCCAGACAAAACGCGTGTTGGCCTTCAAGCCGTCACGAACGGCTTGAAGGTCGGTCAACTCCGCGTACGAAAACTGCATCCCATATTTTTGATATTGCTTATCGAACAACCGGAACGTGCCGCCGTACACGTCGTTGCTGGCCAGCACGTGGTCGCCGGGATCGAGGATTTTTAGCAACGTGTCAATCGCCGCCATGCCCGAGGCGAAAGCCAGTCCGTGCTGCGCGCCCTCCAGCGCGGCGAGAGAGGCTTGCAACGCCGTGCGTGTGGGGTTGTCGGTGCGGGCGTACTCGTAGCCTTTGTGCTCGCCGACGCCCTGTTGCGCGAAGGTGGAGGTGAAGTAGACGGGCGTCATCACCGCGCCGGTTTGCGGGTCGGGTTCCTGCCCGGCGTGGATGGCGAGGGTTTCGATATGGTGGGAATTTGTCATGTAGAGGTTGGAGATTGCGTTCAATGATTCCTATCGTTGGCGATTGTAGCATAGGCGTTTTGGGGAACTATAATTGGCGTAATGGAGGCAGGAGAATCCTTCGCGCTGGGCTCGCAGGTCGGGCGCTACACGCTCGAGGCCGTCGTTGGGCAGGGCGGCATGGGCGTGGTATATCGCGCCTTCGACGGCGATTTGTTGCGCCGCGTCGCGCTGAAGGTGATGACCCCGCACCTCACCAGCGCCACCGCGCTCGGGCGCTTTCAACGCGAGGCCGCCGCTGTCGCGCAACTGCGGCATCCCGGCATTGCCGCCGTCTTCGATTTTGGACGCCACGCCACGCAACCCTATATCGTCTTTGAGTGGATTGAGGGACGCGGCCTCAACATCATGCTCGAAGAAGCCAAACAACTCGCGCTCGACCGCGCGCTCCGGCTCGCCGCGCAACTCGGCAGCGCGCTCGATTACGCCCATCAGCGCGGTATCCTGCACCGCGACCTCAAGCCCAGCAACGTCCTCCTCACCCCCGATGATACGCCCATCATCATTGACTTTGGGCTGGCATGGCTGGCGAGTGAAAATACGCTGACCATGCCTGGCGCGTTGTTTGGCACACCGCGCTACATGGCGCCCGAACAGTTCCGGGGGGAGAAGCTCGATGCGCGCGCCGACTTGTACAGCCTGGCGGTGATGGTGTACGAATTTCTGGCCGGGCGGCCACCGTTCCTCGGCGAGACGATTGAATCGCTCTATCATCAACACCTATACACGCCGCCGCCGGATATCACGACTTTCAATCCGGATGTGCCGGAGACTATCACCATGGCGCTATCGCGCGCGCTGGCGAAGGATGCGGCCATCCGCTTTGTGAGCGGCGCCGCCTTCAGCGCTGCGTTGCGCAGCGCGCCGGCGCCGCCGGAGTTGAAAGGCGCGGATACGATGGCGGTGACGGTGCCGGTGATGTTGGTGCCCTCCACGCGCCCGCCGCAAAACCGGGGCACGCTGACGAGCGCGCTCACCGTGACTGAGACCGCCGCTGGGCCGAAGCTCAGCCAGCCCCGCACCAAGCGCTGGCTGATGGGATTGGTCGCCGGTTTGATGGCAACGTTCTGCCTCGTGTGGTCGGTGGCGCTGGCGTTGCTGTGGCCGCGCGCCGCGCCACCCACTCTCACGCGTCCGCCGACAAATGTGATCGCCATCGCGCAACCGACCCCGATGGCTGAGGCGCAGTCCGCCGACTTCACCGCAACAAGCCCCCCACCATCGCCGACCGCCAGCACTTCCTCCACCCGTGCGACCACACAACCATTTGTAATCGTCACCGTCGTCGTCACCAACGTCGTCATCAACATCACGGCCACCAGCCCGCCGACAAGCAGCCTGACTATCACGGCCACGCCCTCTCGCACCCCAACGACTGCGCCCGGCCAGCCGAGCAACACGCCGCCGCTGACCGCGACACCCACATCGTTCCCCTCGACAACGAACACAATACTGAGCACTGCAACAGCGTCGAATACTCCCCCACCGACGGCGACACGCACGGCGATAATCGCGCCGACCAACACATTGCCGCCTCCCACCTCCACCAATACACTCGCGCCGACCCCAACCAACACCGCCAGCGTGACCGCCACACCGACTGTTAGCTGCGCCATCACCGGTGGCGCGTTGACGGTCAGTGGCAATGCACTGAATTGGAGTCTGCAAAACGCCGGGTTGGTGGCTGCCACCCTCGCCAGTTTGGATGTGAATTGGCCCGATGTTCCCAACTCGCAGCGCTTCGACAGAGCGTTCTTTGACTCGGTCGTGATCGCCGACGATAAGGACAATCAGCCTCCAAGCGCCATCCCCGCCGAAATTGCGTGGCGCGGAACAGCCGCCGACCGGCAACTCGGCGCCGGGCAAACGCGCACACTTCAGGTTGAATTCTCGCGCAACCTGCCGGCCACCGGCTTGAGCGTGAGCGCGACGTTTGATAACGGCTGTACGCTGAATGGGAGCAACTGAGATGCGCGGGCACAACGCATTCCGAATGCTGATCGTGTTGATGCTGGCAGCACTCGGTTGCGGCGTCATCAGCACCAGCGTGCAGGTCACCGCCATTGCCGTGGGGCCGGGCACGCCGCTGCCACCTATCAACATCCCCGTTTTGCCGCAGCCCGGCAACTCGATCCCGACACCCGTGCTGCCAGTGATTCAACTCGACTATGCCGGTACACGTGTTGCAAGCCGCGAGATGAAGTATCAATGGCAATCCGGTGCAGGTAGCAGTGTCGGCGGGGGCGGGGTAAACGCGCTGCCCCTCACGCTGCCGCTAGGCGCGAGCCTCGATATCGTAGTGACGCACACTGCGCTACCGGCGCTGCTGGTCGTGACCGAATTGGATGCTAACGGGGTGCCTGCCCACACGACGACGCTGACTCCCATCTCGCTGACGACCGCGTACACGCCTACACAGAGTGGCATGTACGAATTGCAAGTGCTGGCGCAGTGGACGGCAGATAATTTCGTGCTGGCGCAGTTCGCGATGGAAGTGACGCCGTAATCCCTCACGATATAATCCATCGCATGTCTGACCTCAACTTTTACGAAAACCCCGAAGACATTCCCGTCTCAGTGCCGCGTGCCGAGATGCGGTTTGAGAACGTCAGCGTGCAGCCGTACCCGGATGGGCGGCGTGTGAAACTGGTCTTTACCTTTCCGCCGTTCCTCGAGCGCCCGAGCGTGGAAGCGTGGGTGACAAACGCCGACGGCATCACCGTGGCGACGACGATGTTGATTGAAGCGATGGAGCAGGACTTCGATTTTACGCTTCATCTGCGCGGCCCGGAACCGCACGGCGAACATACGTTGCACCTCACGCTGTTTTACCTTCACAGCGACGACCGCCCCGACGACAAACTTATTGTGGATGAGCGCACGGTCACGTTTACGATTGCGCCGGAAAACCCAGCTTAACCACAAAGTACACGCAGAGCACCAGGAACTCTCGGCCTCTTCGCAACCTTTGTGCTCTTGGTGGTGAAAAAATCCTGTCAATGACCGAGCTCTAACCCTTCGGGTCGCTGATGACGGCGAGATAGCCACCTCAATGTTCCTGGACGCCCATTCAATGAACCGTCCCCCCGACCCTGTTGAACCGCCAGACCCCGAACTTCACACCCGCCAACCCAGCGCATCCGTCACGGATGCGCCCATATCGGTGACGACGTTCCCGCAGTCGTTGATGCAATTGCTGCCTTATCGCGTGCAGGCCCGGCTGGCGGAAGGCTCGGTGACCCGGCGCGTCATCACGCTGGCCTGGCCCTCGGTAGCGGAGCAATCGCTCGTCACGCTCATTGGTTTGGTGGATGCCTATATCGTCGGCCACCTCGGCGCGGCGGCGATTGCGGGCGTGGGCCTGGGAGGGCAGGTGCTCAACCTCGTGGCGGCGCTCTTCGGCGCGGTGGGCGTCGGCGCAACAGCCCTCATCGCCCGGCACATCGGCGCGCGCGAGCCGGAGGAAGCGAATCAACTTATGCGGCAGGCGCTGTTGCTGGCGGCCACTATCGGCGCGCTGGCCGCCGTGGCCGGCTGGTGGTTTGCCGAACCGATCATTGTCATGTTGGGGGCTGCGCCTGATGTCGTCATCACAGGGTCGCGCTGGCTGCAAACGGTCGCGCCGTCATTCGCCTTCATCGGGGTACTGCTGGTCGGCAATGCGTCGTTGCGCGGCTCGGGCGATACCCGTTCGCCGCTGGCGGTGATGCTGGCCGTCAACCTCGTCAACGTGGCCGTGGCGTGGACGTTCACGAACGGGCTGTTCGGCTTTCCAAATCTCGGTGTGGTCGGCAACGGGTTGGGCGCGGCATCGGGCCAGATCATCGGCGCGGTGGCGGTGATCGTGTTGCTGCTGCGCGGGCGCTGGGTGTTGAAGTTGGGTGGGCGTGTGCCATCACCCGACTTCGCACGGATCCGCCGCATCCTCAACATCGGTTTGCCGGCAGGCGCCGAGCAGGTGCTGTTGCAAATTGCGTTGCTCAACCTGGCCGTCATCATCGCGCAGTTTGGCACGGCGGCCTATGCCGCGCACAGCATCGGCATACGCATTTCGGCGCTATCGTTTCTACCGGGCTGGGGTTTCAGCGTAGCGGCGACGACGTTGGTGGGGCAGGAGCTTGGCGCGCGCAACCCGGCCCGCGCGCGCCAATCGGCTTACGCGGCGTTCGGCATGGCCTTCATCGTCATGCTGGTGATGGGCGCGGTGCTGTTCTTCTTTCAGGAACCCATCCTCAGCATCTTTACGAATGACGCCGCCGTGCTGGCCGCCGGCGCGACGGTGATGCACATGAGCGCGGTGCAACAGCCGTTGCTCGCCGCATCGTTCGTGTTTGGCGGCGCGTTGCGCGGCGCGGGCGATACACGCAGCACACTCATCATCACGGTGATATCCATCTGGGGATTGCGGCTGCTCGCGGCTTACCTGCTCGGCGTGGTCTTCGGCCTGGGGTTGTTCGGCGCGTGGCTCGCCATCTGGCTCGATTTCGCGTTTCGCTCGACGATGTTCTATCTGCGCTTTCGCAGTGGAAAGTGGGAGCGGCTCAAAGTGTGAAGGGTCGGGGCACAAGTGTCGAGTGTCCTCCCCTATTTTCGAAACGTGGTCTATGCGGAGGACACCCGATACTCGACACCGTTTATTCCAACGATTTTTCAGTCGGGCCGCCAACCGGTGGCTTGGCTGCGTCCTTCTCTTCGCGCGCGGTGAGATAGTAAATCAACACCAGCGCCAGCCCGAAGAACATCGGAAGCAATCCGGCCAACATCCACGGGCCAATGCCGAGCGGCCAGCGCGTCCCGCTGAAGAACCCAATCGGCCACAGCCCAAGACACAGCGCCATCCCCACCGCGGTGATGGCGATGCCCCAGCGCAACGTGCCTTTGTTGTCGCCACGGATTTGCCCGCGCACCAGTCCCTTTTCCGCCAGCGCCAACGTCTCGCGGTACGCCAGATAGCGCATGACGGCGATGAAGGCGAAGATGAGGAAGAAAAATCCAAGACTGCCACACACAATTGCAAAATCGTCAGTCATGTCAGGGTCTCCTAGGGGTTGAGAATTTCCAGCGTGATATTGCCGCTGTTGGTGTGAATGGTGAGTTCCTCGCCGCCGCCGTTGAGCGGGCCGGTGAAGCGGGTGGCGTCCTGCTCTTTCAAATCGCCGCTCACGGTGATGGGGAATTGCGTGTTGATTTTGCCGAAGTCGGTGCTCAAATCTACGGTGGCCGCAGTGTCCTTTGGCAGCGCCAGCGTCACCCGACCAAAGTCGGTGCGCGCCGAGTGTGGGCCTTTGCCCAACGAACCGCTGAAATCAATGTTGCCGCTGTTACTTTTGAGATCAAGTGTGACGGTAAGGGCCTCAGTGATCGTGATCTGGCCGAAGTCGGTGTGCGCCTTAAGCGGCCCCGACGCGCCGACCACCGTGATCTCGCCGCTGTTGGTCTTCAAGTCGTACGCGTCGCCGCTCACACCCCGCAACGAGATGGAGCCAAAGTCGGTGTCGGCCACGACCTTGCCGGCGGCTGTAACGTCAGTGAGTTCCAACTTGCCGCTGGATGAGCGCAGGCTGACGGCCTTCGCCGTGGCGTCCTCCAACGTGACCGTGCCGAAATCGGAGCGCAACTCGATGTCGGCCTCGCCCGCCCGAATACGCCTGGCCGTGATCGTGCCGCTGTTGGTTGCGGCGATGAGTTTGCCGGTGAGATCAAGCACGGTGATATCGCCGAAGTCGGAGTGCAGGTCTGCGACGCCAGTCGTGCCCATTAGCGCGACGCGGCCCGCGCCACTGGTGACGTTGACGACGGTGCTGACCGGAACCGTGATCGTGAAATCTACTTGTTCACCACGGGCGTCGCCCACCAACACGACCTCTGAGGGGCGTTGATAGACGACGCGCACGGTATCGCCTTGCTGTGTCAATAACACCTGGATCGCATCACGCTCCGCTTCCGCTTCAGCCTGCGTAGCCGCGTAGCCGATCTTGTGAATTGAGACCACGATCTCGTCCGTATCCCCGGCGGTCACGATGACTTCCCCGGTGTCGTTTTCCACAATCAACATGGCTGGCTCGTTCACCGAGAAGCGTTGCTCTTCGGTGGACTCGGCCAGTTCAGTGTTGAGGCGAAAATCACCGAAACGGAAGCGAAAGTCGCCGCCGGCGAATTCGCGCAACGTCAACGCCCCAATCGCCACCATGAGCGCGCAGGTGCCCAGCAACGCAACGGCCAACCCCCCGATAATCCAACGCCGATTTTTCATCCAATCATCTCCTCGCAGTTTCGAACTGCGGCCTGGCGGTCTCGCTCCAGCCAGTGGCCCACAGGCCAACACGATAGCCGACCCAGGTCAGCATAAGGGCGAAACGTTTCCAAAGAGACATCATTCACTTGCTTTCACTCAGTTTGACCGGTTATGGTCTCGAAAGTTTCAGATACGAATTCACACTTATTCGTGTCAATTCGTGGCTAAGCAACGTACCCATGAAACTGATAGGGATGTTTGCTGAACCGAGTTGCGGCCCGCCGAGTAACAGAGGAAACTTTTCGTGCGGAAGCCGGTCTAACCCAACAAGGAGTCATGCGTGCCGGAGGTGGTCGAACGGGAATGGATACGACGCGCGCAAGCGGGCGACACGGAGGCCTTCGGTTACCTGGTGAATGAGCACCAGCGGTTTGTCTACCACCTCGCCCTGCGCACGTTGAGCGACCCGCACGAAGCCGAAGATGTGGCACAGGAGGCCTTCGTGCGCGCGTGGCTGGCGCTGCCCAACTTTCGCGGGCAGGCGCGCTTTGCTACGTGGCTGTATCGCATCGTCACCAACTTGTGCTTCAACCGGCTGCCGCGTCTGCGGCGCGAACTGAACGCCATCGGCGATGACGCGCTGCCCGACGTGCGCGCTGACGCATTCGACTCAGACCCGAGTTCTGGCCTCGAGCTAGCGCAGCGCCGCGCGTTTCTGCATGCGGAGATTGAGCGGCTGCCCGAGAGTTACAAGTTGCTGGTGACTTTGCGATTTCAGCGCGAGCTGCCGTACGAGGACATCGCCAGCATCACCGGCCTGCCGCTCGGCACGGTGAAGACGGGCCTGTTCCGCGCGCGGGCCCGGTTGCGTGAAGCTTTGCGGAATTTTGAGGAGGTGACGGTATGAATGATGAGGCCGCCCGCGCGTTCGCGGAGATAGACGCCGCCTTGCGCACTTGGCCGGTGTCCCACGCGCCGGCGTCTCTGGCTCCGTCGATCATGGCCCGGGTGCGCTCGCTCGCTGCGCCCAAACCGCGTTTCTCTCTGGCCTGGCTCGACTTCGCTTTTCCGCTCTTCGCCACGCTCATGTTCGCAGTGGCGTTCGCGTTGTGGTTCAACCTCCCAACTCACCAAGCGGCCTACCTCACCGCGCAGTTGCGATGGGCCTGGTTGTTGTTCGTACACCAACTCGGGCTGCATGCATTCAATGCCTCAACAGTTTGGGTGGGCACGATGGCGGTGGCCGCGCTGTTCGCCGTGCTGCTCGTGTTGCGCGAGCCGCGCTTTAACCTCAACCGCTAAACGGCATCGAGTGCTGAGCGACGCTCAGCCATAATCCGATGCCTGAGCCTCGCCAGCCCGCGAAACGGCTTCCGCGTTTCTCGCAGCCGTCCGTTTCCAACGGATGGCGTAGAATCCCCCGCAACCTTTTCTTCTCAATCCGCAACTACATTTGATATGCAGACATCACTCGCACTTCCCGGTGTCCGTCGCGTGTTGGCCGTCGCCTCAGGCAAAG
>JBQTJD010000343.1:0-3366 GCA_052387475.1 Anaerolineales bacterium
CAACCATTCTTGGCGTCTGGGCGATCAACAATGACTCCAAATGGCGATGACTGAGCCTGAAATATTGTTTCCCACGAGACCCCATAATCCTTGGTTCGGATAGTGTTATTGAAATAGGACACATAGAGCGTTCCAGGTTCAATGGGGTCTACAACCACGAAGGAACCACCCGCTGAGGAAATCTTAACCCAGTTCGTGCCTCCATCCACACTTTTATACACGCCGTCCCCTGCGCCAACATAAATGACTGTGGTGGAAATTGGGCTGATCGTCACACTATATGAATCCTCATTAAACCCGCCGGCTAAATCCCAGGTGTTGCCGGAGTCGTTACTGACATAAACTCCTTGCCATGTCGCCGCGTATAGGCGGTTAGGATTACCCGGTTGAAATACGAAATGTTCGATCCCGGTGTCCGGTAAGTTCGTGATCTTCTCCCAATGCAATCCGCCATCAATTGTTCTATGTGCGCCCCAATGATTGTTGACGTCGCCCGTGAACCCCACAAAAAGAACTGACGGTGAAATTGGGCTTGACGCGATTGTGTCTGGAGCAAAGTAAGACGATAGATCACCATTGATCGCTGACCAGTTGTTCCCACTATTGGTGCTCTTGAGAATACCTTCGCTATAATCTGCCAGGTAGATCGTCGTGGGGCTTGAGGCATCGACCACAAACTGAGTGCCCCAGGTGTACTGCGATCCATTGCCTCGGATACGTTGCCAGTTAGAGCCACCGTCTGTGCTTCTGTAATCGCCATATTCGGTTGCAGCAAAAAGGATGCTGGGAGTGATTGGATTCATGACCATCGTGCGGCAGTTCAAGTTTGTCATACCACTCACCATTTGTGACCAAGCAACATCACTCATCACAATAGTGCTTGGCTCGATTTGAGCCACTTGTGTGGCACTGGCCTGTGCTGGTGATAGCAGAGCGAAAAGTGTTACGCTGAGTAGAACTGCAAAAGCCATCGCCATGAAGCAGGCAAAGCTCCCGCGCGTGTTGAAAGTAGAGTGTCGATTGTTTTGTTGATGGTTTAGTAATGTCATATCTGCTGAACCTTTCTAAGTAATACGTGCCCAACTCGTTCTTAGACGGAAAGTCTTCCACCTAAGTGAGAATGCGTGGAAAGTCTAGGCCAAGTCGTCACTTCGTCAAACCAGAGCTTCCATCGCGCCGGCCTTGTCACGTATTGCTCGCCGCTGCACCGCTTACAGTTTCCCCGCTACATCACCGACGCGGATGACGCCGGGCTGCACGACTTTGGCGTTGAGGCCGCGCATTTGCAGTTGCTTCCCCATCGGCGAGCTGATAAATTCCAATGCTTCCAGCCCAAAGCGGGCAGCGAATTTCTTGCAGCCGGTGTGCGGTTGCGGGGTGAATTCGATCACGGCGGAGCCAATCGCCAGGCGCGTCCCCGGCGGCGCATTCGTCGCGCTCAAATCCAAATCAATGAACAACTGATCCCCGGCCAGCGGCCAACGTTCGGGCTGTTGGGCCAGCAGCGCGATCACGCGCGCATTCATGACCGTGAGTTGCATGTCGGGATGCGCCGAGCCATCGGGGGTGCGCGAACTGCCGCGGTCACGCCAGTTATCGCCCACCAACCCCTCGCGCTGATCCAGTTCAGCTTCTTGCAAGACCTCGCGCGCTTCGGTCTGTGGCCGGTGCACGATCAACTGCAACACGCCGGCGTCTTTGGGCGACTGGCGGATGTGCTCCAGCCCTGCTTCAAGTTCCGCCATCGTCAAATGTTTCTCAATGATCATCGTCAATCTCCCAAAACTTATTCAGTAAGCAGGTTTCCTCGTTTCATCCCCCTATCGCCGCGCACACGCCACTCAAAATTCGTGGGCATCAGGCGCGGCGATGGGGGGACAGAGAGGGGTCAGCGCGCCAATGTCTTCTCGATGCGTTGGTCAGGCACGAGCCACATCACCGCCACCAGCACGTACAACGCACACGCCAACCACGAGCTGACAAAGGCCAGTGGAATCGCCGCCAGATAGATCACCACGGAAGCCACGCCTTTGAAATCGCGGCCCACGGCGGCGGCGAGCACTGACTCCTGACCATGCAGCGAAATCAGAAGCCGGGTCAGGATATAGTAAGCGATGCCCGAACACAAGAGCACAAGCCCGTACAGCGCCACCGGCCACGCGGCAAAGTCGTTCTCGCCCATCCATGCGGTGGCGAAGGGGATGAGCGACAACCAGAAGAGCAGATGGACGTTGGCCCACAATACGCGACCATCCACCTGCTTGATCGCCTGTAGCAGATGATGGTGATTGTTCCAGTAAATGGCGAGATGGACAAAACTCAGCACGTAGCTAAGAAAAGTTGGGATCAGGGGTTGGAGCGCGTCGGGATTGGCTTCGTGCGGCGCGGCCAACTCTAACACCATGATGGTGATGAGGATGGCGATCACGCCATCGCTGAAGGCTTCCAGTCGTCCTTTGGTCATGTTCAAGCTCCTAACACAGATTGTAGATTGATTAGGAATTCCGCAGTACATGTCGCCCTGAGCAGCGTTCGCAGTAGCGAACGCCCGCGAAGGGCCTCTTCCGAGTGGAGCGAGGCCCTTCGCGCGACACGATTCTTTCACGCGATGGGCACGCGCACGCGCTCAGGGCGACACTGTGGCGGAGTTGTTAGCTCGCCAGCGTAATTCCTCTGATCAACCCGCAAGCTGTTCTCATCCAAAAGGAAGCGAGTCACGATGTGGAGCCAGTGCGCCAGAGCGTGAAGGCGGCAGGCAGCGCCGTGATCAGCAGCCACGCGCGCCAGGCCAGGCCCGGCAGCAGCACATCCCATTTCACTTGATCTCCGGCGGCGAAGAAAATCGCCAGCAATACCAGCAATAGTTGCGCGGCGCCGAGCGCGACGCAAAAGCTGAGGCGTTCTGCCGTGTCATCGTGCTTGCCCTGCGTGAGCGCGCCGGCCAAAATCAGCCAGCCGACCAATACAAAAGCTAACGTCACATCCACCACGCCAACCCAAACCGGAAACTGCGTGGCATCACGCAGGCTGGCGACGATGGGAAAGAGAGTCGAAAGGCCAAACAGCACCATGCCTACCATCACGAGCGTGCGCCCGCGCCGCAGAGCGGCGAGCGAGAAACGCATAGCGTGTCTCCAGCGCAAGCGAAGCGTGCGCCCGCGTCGCGCGAGATGCATCAGCGCACCGGCCCTTGCACGTAGTTCCAGTAATGGGTCGTGCTGCGCGTCTTGACGAAGATTTCGTCGCGCGGGCCGGTGAAGTAGCAACGCGCGGCCTCGCTGAGGGTGTTGTTGCACTGCAACAGCGCCGAATACCCAACCTCCGGGGCGGTCGCCCAGCCCAGCCGCTCACGTACCCACTCGTAGC
>JBQTJD010000344.1:0-1630 GCA_052387475.1 Anaerolineales bacterium
ATGTGGTCGCCACCGAGCGCAAAATTTCATCGGATGCCGAGAAGGTGAAAGAGAGCACCACGGTGGCGATGGACTTTGGCCGCATCACGGTGGATGACGAACTGATTCTGTATCTGTTCGGCACGCCAGGTCAGAAGCGCTTTGACTTCATGTGGGAGATCCTGTCCGAAGGCATGCTGGGCTTTGTGGTGATGGTGGACAGCACCCGCCCCGAGACCTTCCGTGAGGCCAAGAGCATCCTCGAGACCTTCCGCGCATACGCTCCGACCCCCTACGTCGTGGCGGCGAACAAGCAAGATGCGGCGGATGCATGGGAGTTGGAAGACCTGCGCATCGCCCTGCGGCTCGACCCGGCCATCAAACTGTTGCCGTGCGTGGCCTCCAACAAAGAGCGTGTGAAGGAAGTGCTGCTCGAACTGCTGTATTCCATTTTGCAGGAAATGGAAGCGCCCCAGGCTTAAGGCTCTCGGCCCGCGAGGACGCGGGCCGAGTTGCCCGCGCGCCTAAAGTCGCCGCCGTGAGTTCCATCGTCACCGAGCAAGGCATCGTCCATTACGAAAGCTACGGTTCCGGCTCGCCGGTGATTTTGCTGCACGGCTGGTTGGGGAGTTGGGGCCTGTGGCAGCCGACGATGGAGGCATTGGGCCGGCAGTATCGCTGCTATGCCATTGATTTCTGGGGCTTCGGCGATTCGGGCAAGAAGCGCGATTCGTATCGGGTCGGGGATTTCGTCGAACTGGTGCCACAATTCATGAATGCGCTGGGCATTCAGTCGGCGCCGCTGCTGGGCCACTCGATGGGCGGCACGACGGCGCTGGGCACTGCCATTCGCCACCCCGAGTATGTGCGGCGCGTGTGCGTCATCGGCTCACCTATTGCCGGCTCATCGCTTTCGGTGCTGTTGCAATTGGCCGGCGTGCCGTGGATCGGTTCGCTGGTGCGCAACCTGCCCACCCTGCTGCTGTTCGGCGTCAAAGTATTCGCGCCGCTCATCACCCGCAACCCGCAGGCCTGGTATCCGATGATCGAGCGCGACCTGAGCAAGACGACGGTGGCGTCGTTCTTCAGCAGCATCCGCTCGCTGCGGCGCACCGATTTGCGCTCGCAGTTGCCGGCGCTGAAGATGCCGGTGACCGGCATCTACGGCCAGCGCGATGTGATTGTGCACCCGAAGCAGTATGTGCCGTTGCAACGCGGCGTGCCGCAGGCCCACGTCGCCATCATGCCCAAGTCTGGCCACTTTCCCATGTTGGATGAGCCGGAACTCTATCTCACCCATGTCAAAGCCTTTTTGAATCAGAACGGAAACTAAAGGTGGGGGCGTTGCAGGCAACGTCCTTACTGATTGAGAACGCTCAATGGCTCTATCTGACCCCGCGCGTGGCGCTGCCAGCCCGGACTTTTATTATCCCAACAAGATGGTGCGCATCATCCTTCTGGCGATGGAGGAAGTGATGGGCCGCAACGGCGTGAGCGCGGCGCTCAACCTCGCGCGGCTGCGCCACCTCGTCAACAACTACCCGACCAACAACTTTGACCGCGAGGTGACGTTTGACGAGATCAGCGGGCTGATGAAGGCGCTGGATGATATGTACGGCCCGCGCGGCGGGCGCGGCATCGCGCTGCGGGC
>JBQTJD010000345.1:0-2345 GCA_052387475.1 Anaerolineales bacterium
CATCCGCCTCCAGCGCGGGCTCGTCACGCGGCTCGGACGCACACATGAAGGGGGCCACGCGGGTACCCATGAGCTTGAGGTTACTCCCCGGCGGCAACATGGTCTTGTCATAGGGAACCTTGAAGTCGATGAACCGGTACAGCGACGTCTCTTCCAAGTAGGGCAAGATTCGCGCCAAGCCCGACCAGGCCGCCTCGCGTCCACCCAACCGCATGCTGGGGGGATAGGCCTTTTGAGAGATCTCGTAGTTGTGTACCGCCAGCGCAAGTTGCTTGTGATTGCTGGTACAATGTAGCCGGCGTGCGGACTCGCGAGCCGACTGCACGGCCGGCAAGAGTAGGGCCACCAGGACGCCGATAATGGCAATCACAACGAGTAGCTCAACCAGGGTGAATCCGTCCGCGTTGCGACCGCTAAGGGAACGATCAGAGTTCATGAGAGGAGGTCCTTTTCCTGGCTGATCCGGCGTCTCACAGGGGAATTCGAGTACATACGGCACCCACCACCGGATTAATCGTCACATATTATTGACATTGAGACTCAGTATCAATATCACTCGTTGCATTTTACACTCTGCTGCCCTCTCGTCAAGCGTGGCTGGCATTGGAATTCGGGTGTGGCAAAATCGACTGGCGCTATCTACGGGGATTGGGTAAATTGATGAAGTTCCCTGTCAGGGAGTTTCCGCACGATGGTTGAGAATCAAGGAGTGAGCCATGATGGCGCCTCAGGTTGCGCCCGAGAAACTGGTTTCTGCGTTGCAGCACGAGATGCAGGAGTATCTTCAGTCGGTGATGCAGGCCGTCAACCAGGCGCCGGATGGCGAGTGGATCGCCGGCAGCGAAGAGCAAGTGCGAAACCTTTCCGCTGATTTTCGTCGCAAGGCGTTCGAGAAAGCGATGCAACTGAAGATCGACGCGGCGGAAGCCGCTTTTCCCCCCTCCGCACAACGGCGCGACGAACAAGCGTCTGGCCAATAAAGGCCGGCAGCGTAAATCGGTGCTGACGGTGAACGGCCGCATCGAGTTATGGCGGCGGTGGTGGTACGCGCCGCAAGCGGGCAGCGTTGCGCCGGCGGACGCCGTGGTGGATCGCCGCGGCGAGAGCGTCACGCCAGGCGTGCGCGAGATGGGATGTCGTGAAAATCAAGCGGCGACCAGTTTCGACAAGGCCGCGGAGAATCTGGCACGAACCGCCCAAATCCAGCTCAGCGGCGAGCAGTTGCGTTTGCTGGTGGAAGCCGAAGGACGCCGCGTGCAAGCGGCGCAACAAGCGGCCGCGATTCCCACGGCCTGGACGGCCGCCGCGTGCGAAGTGGTGGAAAACGGCCGCAAGGCGCCGGACAAGACGCGTGTTTACGTCGGTTGCGACGGGGTCATGGCGCCCATCATCACGCATGCCGAGAAAGAGAAACGTCGCGAGAAGATCAAACAAAAGCGACGCACGTGCGGACGCAAACGCCGGCCGCTGCCGCCGCTGCGCCAGGGAGCCGATCAAGCCTGGAAGGAGTTCAAAGTGGTCTACTTCTATAGCGAAGACTTGAAGCGACAACACGTGGCGGTGACGCATCAGAACCACGAAGCAGCCGGCCGACTCCTACGCCGTGAAGCGAACCGACTCGACTTTCGCCGGGCTCGTGAGCGGATCGCCATCGTGGATGGCGCGCCGTGGATTCGCGAGCAATTGCAACTGCACATGGTGGAACTGGATGGCCTCGGCTTGGACTTTTACCACCTCGGCGAGAACGTGCATCGCGCGCGACGCGTCGTGTTTGCCGAGGACGACGCCCAGGGCACAGCCTGGGCGGATCAGTTGATGCACGCCTTCAAGCACGATCCGTATGACGCCGTGTGGGAACGGTTGGTGCAATGGCGGGCGCAACTGCCGCGTTCACCGCGTAAGCGGCGAGCGGCGGACCGATTGCTGGAATATGTCTCAGCCCGACGAGAGATGATTCGTTATCCCGAGTTCCGCGCGAGCGGCTGGCAAATTGGCTCCGGCCCAACCGAGGCCCAGTGCAAACTGACCGTCGGCCGTTTGAAAGGACGCTCGCGCCGTTGGGACCGCCCCAACGCCGCCGCCGTGGCAGCCCTCGATTCGCTCGAAAGGAGCGGCCAATGGCACCACTACGTCCCAACTCCTTGCACCCTCGCGTCTTAATCCTCGCCAGGATGTTTTGGCAGACCCTACGCTCGCCGAGAATTTGCAGTGACGGCTGCAAATGCTTAATTTGGAATGACTTGAAAGTCACGTGAGAACAGGTCTGAGGCATGCTCAATTGCCATTGGCCCGGCCCGCCGAGGGGGCGGGGCAAAGTTTTTTTGAAAAAGGACCGCCAAAGGTGT
>JBQTJD010000346.1:0-1814 GCA_052387475.1 Anaerolineales bacterium
CTCATCCACATCCCCGAGGAACGACGGGACGGATAAGTCCTCCATCCGGCGGACTTCGCTCTGCATCACCCGCACGCGAGAGATGAGGCGCTTGAGATATTTATGGCTGCACTCCGGGCAGGCCACCGGCTTCACGCCATAGTCTTTGTAGCTCTGAAAAATCGAGACACGTTTTTGGCAAGTGGGGCAGAAGTCATCGTAGTTTGGCATAAGGTCAGTGAACGGTTTGCAGTGAACAGTGGGCGACCTGCAGACAACCGTTCACTGTTTACCGTTCACGGATGAACGTCGCCGCTCCATTATAATTACCTGCATTCTCTTACTCAAGGAAATGTCTGTGGCCGATGATTGGTCTGAAATTCAGAAACGTGAGCCGTTGCTGATTGTGGTTTCCGGCCCTTCGGGCGTAGGCAAGGATACCGTGTTGCAACGGATGAAAGAGCGCCGCATGCCGTTTCATTTCGTGGTCACGGCCACGACACGCCCGCCGCGCCAGGGCGAAGTGCATGGCCTCGATTACTTCTTTCTCTCCACCGACGAGTTCGCGGAGATGATTGAACAAAAGGGACTGCTGGAATGGGCGCGGGTATACAACGATTATAAAGGCATCCCCAAACAGCAGGTGCGCGACGCGCTGGCCTCCGGCAAAGACGTAGTGATGCGGCTGGATGTGCAGGGCGCAGCCACGGTGCGCGAGCTTTCGCCCAGCGCGGTGCTGATCTTTTTGATGCCCGCCTCAGAAGAAGAACTTGTCAATCGCCTGCGCGAGCGCAAGACCGAAACGCCCGAGGGTCTCAAGCTCCGCATCGCCACCGCTCGCCGCGAATTGCAGCGCGTGGTGGAGTTTGACTACTGTGTGATGAACAAGGATATGGCCCTGGAGACGACGGTGGATCAGATCACCGCCATCATCGAAGCGGAGCACAGCCGCGTGCACCCGCGCAAAGTGTCGCTGTGACCGGCGCTGGGAGCGCGGCGCAATGAGCGCAACGCCGCCGGAGCCACGGTCTGTCATCCGCCTCCCGTTGCCGCGCCAGCCGGTGCGCGCTACGTACGCGCTGCTCGCCGTTATCGGTGTTGTGTGTCTTGGGCAATTGATCCTGGTGCCCTTTCCCGGCGATGTAGACCCCATCATCGAGTTCGGCGCGAAGGTGAATGCGTTGATTGCTGCTGGCGAGTGGTGGCGCTTGATTACGCCGATCTTCGTGCATGGCAGTGTGCTGCATTTTGCCTTCAACGCCTATGCCTTGTACAACCTCGGGCGCGAGACCGAAACTTTCTACGGCTGGGCGCGTTTCCTGGGGCTGTTTTTCTTCGCCGGGGTGTGTGGGACGGTCGCAAGTATGTTGTTCAGCCCAGCGCCGTCGGTCGGCGCATCAGGCGCAATCTTCGGGCTGATCGGCGCGGAGGCCGTGTGGCTGTATCGGAATCGGCAACTGCTCGGGGAGCGCGCGCGGGCGGGACTGCAAAACATCGTCCTCATCGCGGTGGTCAATCTCTTCATTGGTTTTCAGGCAGCGGCGCGCATTGACAATTGGGCCCACCTCGGCGGCTTGCTGGGCGGGGCAGTGCTGGCGTGGGCCATCGGCCCGGTGTGGAAGTTGGCCCCGGCGGTGGAACCTGGCCTCCCTCCCACCCTCACGGAGCGAGGCCCCCTTAATTGGCTGGCCGTCGCCAGCCTCCTCGGCGCGTTGATCGTCACCATCGTCAGCGCCGTGATCCAACGGCGCTGATGATTCACAAGTGCTTCAGGCTCGCGTCCCTGCGGCGTCGCTCAGAGCTTGCCCTGAGCCTGCCGAAGGGGCAGGCCTCGC
>JBQTJD010000347.1:0-4149 GCA_052387475.1 Anaerolineales bacterium
ATTCAGGCGATTGAGGTGTGGAACGAAGCCAACCTCGACCGCGAGTGGAACACCGACAGCGGCGTGAGCGCGGCCGAGTTTGCCAAGTTGCAACAAGCGACTCATGACGTGATCCGCACGAAAAACCCGGACATCACCATCATTGCCGGCGCGCCCTCACCGACTGGTGTGAACTGTAACGGTGAGTGGCCGTCGTGCGCGGGCGGGCGTCCGGTGGTGGTGGATGATGCGGCCTATCTGCGGCAATTCATCGCCGCCGGTGGATTGAACTATGCGGACTGCCTGGGCGTGCACTCGAACGGCACCAACCTCCCGCCGACCGCCGACGCGTACAATCCGCCGCCGCGCAACAACGCCAAATTCGGCGGGCCGTGGGCCAGCCCGCACTACTCGTGGTCGCTCAAGAGCCAAGTCGAGACCTACGCCAAGATCATGCAGGAGGCCGGGGTCAGCAAGCCGATGTGCCTGACGGAGTTCGGCTACGCCGCCGCAGTCGATGGCGTGTACCCGCCCAACTTCGATTTCGCCGCCGACATCAGCGAGGCGCTGCAGGCGCAATACCTCGTAGAGGCTTACAACTGGATGCGCGACTCGAAACTGGTGAAGCTGTCCTTCCTGTTTAATTTGGATTACGGACCCAAGGGTGGCGACCCGGCTGAAGACGACAATGTCATCTTCAGTTTGCTGACCAGGCAGGGTACGCCCCGCCCGGCCTTCGACGCCATCGGCGCGATGCCCAAGCCGTAACCCTTATCGTAACGAACTTTGAAAGAGAGATGGCGCAATAATCCATCTCTCTTTTTCTTTCTATGGATCAAAACAGATGCAAGCATCCTGAGCGGAGGCCCGCTGCTGATGCGGGCCGTAGTCGAAGGACGCGCACTTGTTAAGGTCATGGGCGCATCCTTCGACTGCGCGGCCAAAAGCAGGCCGCTCCGCTCAGGATGCTATCGTGTTGTGTGGATGATGCGAAACCGTGTTCCCTGGCTGATGAGTGCGCTGCTGCTCGCTGCCGCGTTGCTGGCCGCGTGGGTGTGGTGGCCGCGCTTGGCCGCCGTGCAGCCGCTGATGCGTTCGCCCGAATATGGGATGCAGGTCTTTCTATGGTGGACGGCGGATAACAAAACCGGTGACAACGACATCCGGCTGGTGCGCGACGCGGGCTTCGGGTGGATCAAACAGCGCATCGCATGGAGCGATGTGGAAGGGTCAGCGCGCGGCGCGTGGGATTGGAGCCGTGCAGATAGGGTCGTCGCACTGGCCGAGCATTATCAAATCAAGATGCTGGTGCGGCTGGATTCGACCCCACACTGGGCCAAGGTCGATCCGTCCATCATCGCCACCGATGGGCCGCCAGCCGACTTTGCCGACTATGCCAATTATTGCGGAATGATGGCCGCGCGCTATACAGGCCGTGTCGCCGCCTACGAAGTGTGGAACGAACCGAATCTGGCGCGCGAGTGGGGCAACGCGCCGCCCGATCCCAAAGCCTATGTGGCCTTGCTAAAAGTTTGCTATCAGGCCATCAAGGCCGCCGACCCGCAGGCCATCGTCATTTCCGCCGGCATGGCCCCCACCGACGAAGCCGACCCCGCCGTCGCCATGCCCGACCGCGAGTTCTATCAACAGATGTACGACGCCGACGCAGCGACGTACTTCGACATGCTCGGCGCGCACGCGCCCGGTTACAACCACCCACCGGAGCATTCGCCCGAGGCAGTGGAAGCCGACCCGGCGTGGGGATCGAGTGTATGGGTGTTCCGTCATGTCGAGCGCGTGCGGGCGATCATGGAGCGCAACGGCGATGGGCGCAAGCAAATCGCCATCACCGAGATGGGCTACACCTCGGATGCGCGGCCCGCGGCGCAATCGGCGTACAGTTGGTATGCGATCTCAGAGGAAGAACGCGCGGAGTATCTTCCGCGCATGTATCAGTACGCAAAGCAAAACTGGTCGCCGTGGATTGGGTTGATGGTGACGATCTACATCGCCGACCCGGCGTGGACGGAGGGGGACGAGCAATACTGGTGGGCGCTCACGCGGCCTGTCTTCCCTGGCGACCCGCCGGTGACACTGCCAGCGTACGAGGCGTTGAAGAAGATGGAAAAATGACGGGAAGAGTTGGTCGGCTGGCTTTTACTTCGTGATGGTCAAGCTATCTAGCACTTTAAAAATTAATGGTGTTTTGATCTCCGGGCTGCTCGGGTCATATCTGTTGGGGAGAATCACAATCTCTTGTCCATCAGGCGCCCAATCATAGGCTGCCATATGCGGCCAGATTCTTTCAAGGGCGGGATTTTCCGTATCGATCAGCCATAAGCCAGTGGTCTGAGCGTACTCACCAGAGACCGATAAAATTCGACTGTGCGGTAACCATTTTAGACTACGATCTGGAACATTCTCCAACAATAGAGTGACATCATCCAAATTCCCGTCCATGAGGTAGACATTCCACGGATATAAGAACTCATCCCTGATTTTGTCAAAACCCTCACTATTATTCCCGACTATAGTAGAAGGATTGCCAAGAAACGCTACCTGCTCCCCGTCAATTGACCAGGTTGGTTCCTTGACTCGTCGCCAATCCGAAAAAAGCCTTTCAGGACTGTTGTCACCATCAATATGAAAAAGCTGATTACTCAATCCTGGACCCACTGCGCGTTCTTGTATCAATTGCTGCATGTCTGGGGAGTACGCGTAGGAAGCCGCTGCAAACGGAGACGGATATTTCTGCATCACCTGTAAACCGTCTGTATTTGGATCCCATTTGTATAACTCCATGTAGGCATTACTTGTGTCGATACTGCAATAAAGCAAGAATCCCAAATGCCCTGTAGGCAGTCTCGACAGGTGCGAGAACCAAGCAACATGACATTCACTTGGTACAGGAATTGCAAGCTCATGCCAATCTTCCTGTTCCAACTGATAGACAATGATTTTCCATTCCCATTGATTCAGGTAATTAGTGGAGGTTGGTGGAAGAAAGAGAAAAGCCACACGGCCATCGTCAAGCCAAGCCACCTCGTCATATTCCCCTTCGGGGAATGTATACTGTTTATCACTTTCTACGAGAGAAGATAAACTATCCTGAAATGAGTCGCTAGAGCATGCTGGCACGAATAATATGATGACAAAGAGCAACAAGACTTTGTGAATCATAGCAATAACTCCTTCTTCCACTCCCCCAGCAAATGCACGCCCCACTCTTTCGGCAGTAGTCGTTCCAGCATCACACTCAACTGAAACAGCGCATCGTTGAAGGCCAAGTACGTCGGGTCGGCGATGGCGCGCAGTGATTGTACGCGGAAGCCACACTGCGCAGCCAGCGCCCGCAGCCGCGCCGGCGTGTTGGCGCGGTAGTGCACGCGAAACGTATCAGCCTCCGCCCGGCCATACAGGCGCGGGATGAGCGCACGTTGCGCCGCGCGCTGCACGGCGGGCAGCCACTGGGCCGTGCGGTTGGCCCACAGCAACGGGTGCAGGGCGTTCGGCGTGAGAAACAGAAACACGCCGCCCGGCGCGAGCACGCGCGCAATCTCGTGGAAGACACGTTCCGGCTCGGGTAAATGCTCCAGCACCCACAGCGCAATTACCGTATCGAAACTTGAGTCGCGAAACGGCAGGCGTTCGGCGAAGGCACAGGTGAGAGGCATGGAGTTCGCCCTCACCCCTGTAAGCGGCGCAACAGCGGCTGCGCCAGCGACGCCCTCTCCCGCTGGGAGAGGGGGACGCGTGCGATGCTCATGCAGTGAGGCCCAATCCGGATCAACGCCTACCGGCAGCGCCACGTCGCGCCAGAACAACTCCATCACCCCGCCCCGCCCGCAGCCCACGTCGAGCACACGACTGTCCGGCGTGACGTGCCGCCGCATGGCTGACTCGAACTCATCGCCGCTGGTGCGCCAGCCAGGCTGCAAACGGGCGTAGCGCGCGCGGTAGTGGTTTTGCTGGTCGAGGGGAAGCATGGGTCAGGAGTCAGAAGTCAGAAGACAGAAGGGTTGTCGCCATTCTGAATTCTGACTCCTGACTTCTGATTTCTATCGCAATGGCAGCGCCTGCATGTACGCCACCACGTCTTCCACCTCCTGTTTGTCCATCGCCCAGCCCATGCCATGAAAGCCGGAGCGAAAGAGCGTGTCGCGCAGGGTT
>JBQTJD010000348.1:0-4104 GCA_052387475.1 Anaerolineales bacterium
CCACCAAGGTCACCGACCTCAGCGGCTACCTGATCTTTGCCCTGACCATCGTCTTCATCATCGCGCTGTTCGCCTTCTCGCCCGTCCCGCTCGATTTCTCTCGCCTCGTGACTTTCACCAACTACACTGGCGAGCCAGGTGGCAACGTGATCCCAAACGCAGTGCCGAACCTGTTTCTAGCTTTCTTCTTTGGGTTGATCTACGTCATGTACACCATCACGGGCTTTGATGCATCCGGTCACACCTCCGAAGAAACGCATGACGCGCAAGTGAACGTCCCCAAGGGTATGTGGACTTCGGTGTTCTGGTCATGGACTTTCGGTCTGGTGATGGTGGCGGCGTTTGTATTAACCATGCCCAGCATTGAAGAAGGCGCGGCGGCGGGCTTTGGCTCGTTCAACTATATGTGGAACGCCTCACTCATGCCGGGTTGGCTCAAGTTAGTCCTGGCAGTCGGTTTCGTGGTCGTAAACTATATTTGCGCCCTGGCTGGGCTGACCTCCACTTCGAGGATGATGTATGCCTTTGCCCGTGATGGTGGCCTGCCGTTTTCACGCTTCCTCGCTCACATCAGCACCCAATATCGCACCCCCACCTACTCCATCTGGACTGGCGCCGTGCTGGCATTCGTCACCTCCCTCACGGGTATCATTGGCAGTGCGCTTGGCTTGCAAGGCGTGGACATCTTCTTGGTATTGGCGACGGGTTGCGCGGTCTTCCTGTACATTTCATACGTCATACCCGTTGTGGCGGGCATCTTTGCCGAGGGCAAAACCTGGACGGAGAAAGGGCCTTTCAATCTGGGTGCCTGGTCCAAGCCCATTGCTATCGTAGCTTCCATCGGTGTCATCCTGCTGACAACCACGGGTTTCTTCCCGCCCAACACCCCGGTGTTCTACCTAACATTGGGGATGGTGGTGATATTGCCGATTGCCTGGTTTGCGGGAGTAAACAAGAGGTTCGAGGGCGTGCCCATAGGCGAGAAAATCCAGGAACGCCAGAAGTTGATTGCCGAGATCGAAGCCCGGTACAAAGATAGCGCGGCTGATTAAGTCACCTTACGCAGCCACGCGGATCTGTCATTCCGAGCCGCATAAGCGCAGCGACGTTTTGCGGCGAGGAATCTCTACCTAAGGCCAGAGATTCCTCGCTTCGCTCGGAATGACATTAATTCGTTGCGTAACGTGAGTGAATAAGTCCACGTCTTGAGTTACGGAGTTCCGATCACATCCTAACGCGGCATCTCGTCCTTCGGATTAGATGCCGCATTTCACTTCAAACGCTTAATCCCTAATCCCTCGCCCCTATGCCCTACCTCCTCGGCATTGACCAAGGCACAACGCAAACTACCGCCGTTGTTGTGGATGAGCGCGGGCAACTGGTCGATCAACGTTCGGTGCAACTGCCCGTGCGCTTCCCGCAGCCCGGCTGGGTGGAGCAGGACCCGTACGACATCGTCCGTACCGTGCGCGAGGCTGTGGCCCCGCTGATCGAACGTTATCCCATTGCCGCCGTCGGCCTCGACAATCAAGGCGAGACCTTTGTGCTGTGGGATCGCGACACGGGCGAGCCGCTGACGCCGGCGATTGTGTGGCAGGATAAGCGCGGCGCCTCGGTGTGCGATGCGTTGGCCGGGCAAGTGGATGTGACGTGGCTGCGCGGCAAAACCGGCTTGCTGCTCGATAGCTACTTCTCCGCGCCCAAGCTCCGTTACGTGTTGGAGAATGATGCGACCGTGCGCGCTGCTGTGGAAAGTGGCCGCGCGTGTTTCGGCACCACCGAGACGTGGGTGTTGTGGCAGTTGAGCGGCGGCCGGCTGCACGTGACCGATGCCTCGACCGCCTCACGCACGTTGTTGTTTGACATCAATCGTTTCGATTGGGACGACGAGCTGCTGGCGCTGTTCGGCGCGAACCGGGATATTCTGCCGCAGGTGCGCCCCTCCGCCGGCCATGTCGGCGACGTTGATTTTGGCAGTGGGAAGCCGCTGCCCGTTCACGCGCTGCTCGTGGATCAGCAGGCCGCGCTCTTCGGGCAGGCGTGTTTTGCGCCGGGCGAGATGAAGTGTACGTTCGGCACCGGCAGCTTTTTGCTGATGAACATCGGCCCGGAGGTGCGGCTGTCGAACAATGGATTGTTGACGACAGTGGCGTGGCGCTTCCCCGGCCAAACCGCGTACGCGCTCGACGGCGGCATCTTTGTCACCGGCGCAGCGGTGCAATGGTTGGTGGAGAGCTTGCACCTATTGCCCCACGCCGCTGCCAGCGCTGAGTCCGCCTCACAATCCACCAACCCCGATGTGGTGTTCATTCCCGCGCTGCAGGGACTGGCCGCTCCGCACTGGCAGAGCGATGCGCGCGGCGCGCTGTTCGGCCTCAGCCGGGGCACCACACCCGCCGACCTCGCCCGCGCCACGCTCGACGGCATCGCCTGCCGCGTGTATGAAGTCGTCACCGCGATGGCGCAGGATGCCGGGCAGATGCCGCCCCATCTCAAAGTGGATGGCGGCCCCTCCGCCAACCCGTATCTCATGCAATCCATCGCCGACTTGCTCAACGTGGAAGTACGGGTGGCGGCGGCGCGCGAAGCCACCGCTATCGGCATAGCGAATCTGGCGGCGCATTCGGCGCTAGGCACGCCACTCGATGAACTGGCCGCGCGCTGGCAAGCCGAAGCTGTGTATACACCGAAAATTGATGAACACGAACGCGCGCGGCGACTCGAACGCTGGCAGCGTGCGCTCGGCGCGCTGCAACACTTTCACGGATGGTAAGCCCTAATCCCTCACCCCTGTTTGACGTCGCCCTCGTCTTCCGCTCGCCTGCCTTCTGTGATAACGTTCGCCAATCCCTAATCCTTAATCCCTCACCCCTCACCCACGCGAGGCCCCATGCAAATCGCACTCGTCATCGGTTCCACCGTCGCCACCATCAAGGATGAAAAGCTGCACGGGCGCAAGCTCCTCATCGTGCGCGAGGCGGATGAGGCCGGCAAGCCGGTCGGCCAACCGTACGTGGCGGTGGATACCGCCAGCGCCGGCGCGGGCGATCTCGTGCTAGTGACGCACGATTCCTCCGCGCGCCAGACCGCCCAAACCCTCAACGCGCCGGTGGATGCCGTCATCGTCGGCGTCATTGATTCGCTCGAGGTGGGGGGTAAGTTCAGCTATCGGAAGGAATAGGGGTGAGGGATTAGGGATTAATCCCACACCGCCGAACGATGCGCCAATTGGGTTCCCATTGACTTGGGTTGTCCTATGCTTGCAGCCAAAATGGCTTGCGGTCATTGGAACCGTATTAGGGGCAAAAGCCGCAAGTTGCGGAATTTTGGGTCGGTGGGGGTGTTTTTACCGCAAGGCCTTCGTGTCCCACTTACATGTTCGGTGGCTAATAAACGGAGAATCCTCATTCAGCTTCATCCGCAAAGAGGAATACTAAAATGCAAAAGCGAATGCAGATGTTTTCCACATCTCCTGCTTGGGGATTTTGGCAGTTTATCTTGTCTATGATTGCGCTAGTGGCCGTTTACAATGTCTATTTCCTTCAAAAACAAGAAAAAGCACTTCAAGTATCATATTCTGTGAACTCAGTTGTACAAATACAAGAGGATTTACAGTCACAAATTGAAATGGCATATCAGGGAGTTCAATTTAGCGACATTGCCATTATCGATTATCAGGTAGAAAACGTTGGTAATGTCCCAATTTTGGAGAGTGATTTCGTAGGGCCGCTAACTATCTCGATGAATCCTGATTGGTTCGTAATTGGACGCGAACTGAAAATCCCGCCAAGTTTCAGTTTACAAATGACAATACCTGCCTCACCCGCGCTTCCCGATCAACCAGCAATTCCTGCCATTAGTAGTTTCAACATGATTCCAGATTTACTAAACCCAGGCGATGGCTGGCAGGATAAACTTATCGTAATAACGAGGAAGAATGATTCCCCGATAAATTTCTTTGTAGGGGGTCACGTTGTGGGTAGTGTCCCTATAACGGGTACAGGCCCCTTTACAAGCTGAGAGCTATAACGGAACCGTTACCTTCCATGTCATTCTTGATATGGAGGAGCGGTTTCGATGGACGATCGAACATGCTACTGTCGG
>JBQTJD010000349.1:0-15665 GCA_052387475.1 Anaerolineales bacterium
AGCCACGTTCGAGGACGCGCTCCACCATCGCGCCGATACCGCAGCCCACTTCCAACACGCGCACCGGGCCGGCAGGCAGCGCGCGGGCCAACGTCTCCCACACGTGCGCGTTCAACGCGCGGTCATCGACCGTCTTCTTGGCGGTGAGGTAACGCTCAAAAGAATAGGTGATTGATGGAGCGAGCATATGGGTCGGTGACAGTCAGCTTTGAGTGGATTGGCTCTAAGTTTAACTCAAAGCGGCGCAGAGCAAAGCGCCAACCTCAGGCCAATTGCGGTGCGTGCGCCATCTGGGCCTCGCTCACCTCCCACAGGCGTTTAGCTGCCGCGACATCATACGACGCGCGCGATGAGGCCACCGCCCGTTGCGTATCGAAGTATTTGCCCGTCACGCCTTCGACTTCGGGCGAGGCCGCCAGATACACCGAGGTCGCCGCGC
Organism: Anaerolineales bacterium; assembly: GCA_052387475.1. Lineage (GTDB taxonomy): Bacteria > Chloroflexota > Anaerolineae > Anaerolineales > UBA6663 > JANWXR01. The sequence goes on from JBQTJD010000349.1 coordinate 440, forward strand.
CCTGCTCCGGAGTGAGGCCGCCGAGCAACTGAATGAACCGCATCAACACCCGCACCATCGCGCCGTTATTGTGCCCAAAGTTCGTCGCCACGAAACCGGGGTGCAGCGCGTTGGCGGTGATGTTTGTACCCGCCAGACGCCGTGCCAGTTCGTAGGTGAACAGCACATTGGCGAGTTTCGATTGGCCGTAGACCGGGAAGCCGTTGTAGTTGCGGCGGCCTTCGAGGTCGTCGAAGTTGAGTTGTGAGCCGCGATGCGCTTCGGATGAGACGTTGACGATGCGGGCCGGCGCGCTGGCCTTCAGCCTATCGAGCAGCAAATCGGTGAGTAGAAAATAGTTGAGGTGGTTGAGCGCCCACGTCATCTCGATGCCGTCCACGCTCACTGCGCGGCGCATGAAGTAAGCGCCGGCGTTGTTCACCAGCACATCGAGCCGGGTGTATTTGCGCTTGAACGCTTCTGCCAAAGTGCGCACGGCGGCTTGCGAGGACAGATCGGCGACGAGGTATTCGCCGGCGTCGTTGCCGGTGGCCGCGCGAATGGCCTCGGCGACGCGGGCGGATTTCTCAGCGTTGCGACCCACGCCCACTACCGTTGCGCCCAACCGCGCCAGTGTGCGCGCCGTCACTTCTCCAATCCCAGCCGTCGCGCCGGTGACCAAAACAACTTTACCGTGCATCATCGTTATCCTTTGAATCAAAGTTCCCCAAAGTCTATCGCTTCGTCAACGGATTGAGCGGATTGTCCAAACGGATTGAACGGAGGCTGACTGGCCGCCTCCGTTCAATCCGTTTTTTTTATTCTGTTCAACCCGTTGATTTAGGCCGTCGTCGCCACCTGTTGCCCATACGCGAGCAATTGCGCCACGGCCTCATCGGTGCGGGCCTCGGCGTACACGCGCAACACCGGTTCGGTGCCCGATGGGCGGATGAGGAGCCACGAGTCATCTTCCATGATGTACTTCACCCCATCCATCGACTCGACCTGGCCGACCTTCAATCCGCCGATGGAGGCCGGCGCGCTCTCGGTCAGTCGTTTCACCATATCCTTCTTCGACACAGGCCGCGCCAGCCGCAAGTCTTTGCGCGCGTACTGCGCCGGGCCAACCTCGCGCAGCAACTCGTTCACCAATTCCTCCAGCGTCGCGCCGGACTGCGCCACGATCTCGAGCAGCAACAGGCCAAAGATCACGCCGTCGCCTTCAGGGATGTGGCCCTTGAGGCTGATGCCGCCCGACTCCTCGCCGCCGATGAGCACGTCGCGCTCCAGCATGTAATCGGCAATGTGATTGAAGCCGACCGGCGTTTCGAAGCAGTCCAGCCCGTAGCGCGCGGCCAGGCGGTTCACCATGCGCGTGGTCGAGACCGTTTTCACCACCGCCCCGCTCTGCCCGCGCTGCTCCTTCAAGTACTTCAGCGCGAGTGAAATGATCTTGTGTGCATCCACGAATTGCCCGCGCCCATCCATAGCGCCGGTGCGGTCAGCGTCGCCATCGGTGACGACGGCGAACGAGCCGTGGCCGGCCGCAATCGCGCCGGCCGTCGCGCCGAGATATTTCATGATCGGTTCGGGATGCACGCCGCCGAAGCCGGGATTCATCTCGCCACGGATCTCAAAGGCCTCGCAGCCAGTGCCTTGCAAAATAGCCTTGATCGCGCCGCGCCCGGAGCCATACATCGAATCGACCACCAGCCGTTGCGGGTTGTTGGCGATCACATCGAAGTTGACGAGCGTACGCAGATGCTCAAAGTAGGCGGGCATGGGGTTGAAGCGTTTGATCAGACCCGCGCTCGCTGCTTTGTCGTAATCCATGAGGTTGGGGCCGCGCGCGCGCTGCTCGTTGTCGTTGAGGAACACCTCCACGCGCCGACATTGATCGTTGAGGGCCGAGCCGCCGAACGCCGCTTTGAGCTTCAACCCGTTGTAACGCGGCGCGTTGTGTGAGGCGGTGATCATCACCCCGCCCGCCGCGCTGTGATGTTTCACCGCGTACGAGACAGCGGGCGTCGGCGCGTCGGATTGCGTGAGCAGCACGCTGATGCCGTTGGCCGCCAGCACGCGCGCCACTTCCGTGGCAAAGCGGTCGGAGAGGAAGCGAGTATCGAAGCCGACAACCATCAGCCTCGGGTCGAAGTCGGTTGCCCCGTTGCCGCCGCGCGGTAGCGCAGTGGGAGAAAGCGCAACTAATGTTGCGCGTTCTCCAGCGGCTAAGCCGCCCCAATCCGGCGCGGAGACCGTATCGGCGATGCCCTGTGCGAGCAGACGGAGGTTTTCGAAGGTGAAGGTTTCTGCGATGACGGCGCGCCAGCCGTCGGTGCCGAATTGAATGGTCATAGGATTTTTGATTTCTGATTTTTGATTGCTGATTGCCAGATAGAGCGCGAATTGTCAATCAGAAATCACAAATCAGCAATCAGACATCAGTACGCGAGTCCAAACATGAGGTCGTTGACGTTGGTGCCGGTTGGACCGGTAATGATGAGGTCGCCCAACGCCTTGAAGAAGGTATACGAGTCGTTGTCTTCCAAACAGTTCTGTGGGTGGAGACCCAACGCATAGGCCTGGGCGACGGTCTCCCCGGTAGCCGTTGCACCCGCCGAATCCGTCGGCCCGTCTATCCCGTCTGTGCCAAAGGTCGAGATCGCAACGTTCGGCTGTCCATCAATCGCGATTGCGGCGGCCAGCGCGGCCTCCTGATTGCGCCCGCCCTTACCTAGACCGCGCAGGGTGACGGTGGACTCGCCGCCAGCAATGAGGCAGAACGGTCGGTGCAAGGGCGACGCCTGCATCACCCGTACGAATCGTCGCCCGGCCTCGCGCGCCTCGCCCTGCCAGTCGTCGCCGAGGAACTCGGCCTCAAAGCCCAATTCGCGCGCGGCCTCCGCCGCTGCTTCGCCGGCGATGCGGTTGGAGGCCATGAGGCGGTTGTCTACGGATTGAACGGATGATGGAACGGAAGTCAAGGATTCTCTTTGCAGCGTCGCAACCACAGCCTGTGGCAGCCCCGCTTGCAATTGATATTGCTCGACAATCGCGCGCGCCGACATGCGATACGGGCCATCCACCGCCTCCGTTCCCCATCCGCTGCCAGCCTCTGTTGGCCCCGAGGCAATGATCGCCAGATCATTGCCCACCACATCCGAAAGAATCAACGCTAACACATGCGCCGGATGCGCGAGGCGCAACAGCCCACCGCCTTTGATCTGCGAAAGGGCTTTGCGTACGGTGTTGAACTCGTGAATGGTCGCGCCGCATTGCAGCAATTGGCGATTTGTAATTTGCAAGTCGGTGAGCGTGAGGCCGGGCCTGGGCAATTCCATCAGCGCCGAGCCGCCGCCGGAGATCAGCGCGATGACGAGATCGCGCGGCGTGGTTTGAGTGAGCAGTTCAGCGATGGCGCGGCCGGCGGCGAGGGAACCTTCGGTGGGAAGTGGGTGGCCGCCTTCAACAAAAGTGATAGGGGACGGGGCGACGGGGACAGTCGGCACAGCCATCACCCCCCCAGTGAGTTTGTCGCCCACCACTTCGACGGCGGCGCGCGCCATCCCCACACCGGCTTTGCCTGCACCCACGACGAAGACCCGCTCAAACGGTGCAATATCTTCGGCGGAGAGATGGCCCTTCACTGCGCTATAAGGATCGACCGCTCGCAACGCAGCATGGCGCAGGGCAGCGAGATGAGTTTCACGATCCGAAAAACGCGGGACAGTCACTGCTGACCCTTTACGATGCGGCCAGCCACTGCACTTCATACGGTTTGAGGGTGACCGGAGGGTAACCAAGTACGTCAACGACCTGCGGCGTGGCGCTCACGTTATGGAGGCAGAGCCGTGCGGCCTCGCCCTCCGGCGCGCGGCGCAACACGACGAACACACTTTCACCACCATCGAGAATCTCCTGCGTGCCGAACGGGTGGAAGGCGGGCGAGGCGGCTCGCGCGCCGAGTAGCTCGCGATAGCGATTGAAGACTCGCGCCCGCAGCGAGACGGCGTCCGCCAGTTCGTGCTCGAGCGTGGCACGCTCGCACTTCTGCCGATTGATGGTGCGGTTGCGGCCCGTCTGCATCACACCCTGCGGCCAGCCGCGCGAACCGAACAGGCTGTGGAAATAAATCCCCGGCACACCCACCAGCGAGAGCATGATGGCCTGTGCACACATGAATCGATCCACTTGCGTCTCAAGCGAGTCCGCGCCCTTGGGGTCGGACAACGCGTCGAAATAATTGACGTTGAGTTCGTAGGGGCTTTGCGTGCCATCCGGGTTGTGTTTATACGAGACCAGGCCACCATGCGCCAGAACCTGCTGCACCAGGGCGTCGATGTCGCCGTCGGGCAAAATGCCGCGCGCTGGGTTAAGGCCGATGCCGTCGTGGGAGGCCAGGAAATTGAAAAACGTCACCTGGTGTGAGGGGAGGCTGAGGCCGGCTGCCCACTCCGACAGTGCGCGCGCGTTGCCGGTGCGAAACGTGTGCAGCGTGAGCGGCGGCAGTGCGAAGTTGTAGACTAGCTGCGCTTCGTTTGTGCCATCGCCGAAATAGGAGACGTTATCGCGATGCGGCACGTTGGTCTCGGTGATGAGACGGACGTGCGGGGCAGGCGCAAGCTCCGCTTGCGCTGGAGAAGCGCGTAGCGCTTCTCTCACGCCGCCCTGCGGCGCGGCCTCATCCATCACGGCGCGGAAGAGCTGGATGAGGTGGTGCGTCTGCGGCAGATGAATGCACGCTGTGCCGATCTGCTTCCACAGGTAGGCGATGGCATCCAGCCGGATGAACTCCGCGCCGTGCGCCGCGTAAAACAACAGCACATCCACGATCTCCAGCAGCAGGTCGGAGTTGGCATAGTTCAAATCAATCTGATCATCGCTGAACGTCGTCCACACCGCCTTCGCGCCCGATGGGGTATCGAACCGGGTCAGCAACGGCAGCGCGCGCGGGCGCACCACTTGCGAAAGATCGGGCTGGCCTTCGACCACGATAAAGTAATCGCGATAGCGCGGGTCGTCACGCAGAAAGCCTTGAAACCACTCGCTCTGTGCGGAGATGTGATTGATCACGCCGTCGAACATCAACCGAAAATCTCCGAACCGGCGGATGTCATCCCACGCGCCCAGCGCGGGATCAACGGCGCGGTAATCCACCACCGAAAAGCCATCGTCCGACGTCCACGGGTAAAAGGGTAGCAGATGCACGCCGCTGACCACGCCGCCGATATGCCGGTCGCAGAAGTCGGCCAGCGTGCGCAATGGCGGCTCGTTCAGCGCAGTTACCTGATCCCCATAAGTGATGAGGATTGAATCGCCCTCGCTCAGCCCGTCATCGGGCGGGGCCGGTGAGTGCGCGCGGTGAGCGGCCAGCCGCTCGGCCAGTTGTGCGCGCACGCGCACTGCGGCTGTGTCGCCATAGAGCGCCACGAGATGAGTCAACAGTCGGTCGTGGGTCGAGTGCATATCGCGTTGGGACAGGTTTTGGCTGCTTCCGTCTGTCAGCGGATTGGGATCGCGGATGAGCGGATTTGGGCGTCGTCGGTGCCGGCGCTACGTCCGGGTCGCCGCTGTGCTATCCGCTAATCCGGTCACCCAATCCGCTGACCGTTGGTCTCCAAATTGAAAGACATCTTCATGAGTCATGGTTCGCTAAGATACGTCTGCGCCACCGCGCGCGCCGCGGCTTCGGGCGTGGCGCGATTGTTGAGGACATCATCGAGCGCCTGCACCAGCAGCGGGCCAAGCCGGTCGAGCACGGCCGCTGGCGGCTGCAACTGCGCGTTCGTCAGCAGCGCAGCGGCCAGCGGGGAAAATGCATCCGTATCCCACGCCGCCAACGTGTCGGCGCGCGGCGGCAACACGCGCGCAGCCCGTGTCCATTCAGCCAGCCGTGCGGGGGTCGTCAGCCAGTTCAACAACTCCGCAGCGCGTGCGCTATCCGACCCTTTGTTGACCAGCGCCCAACACCACCCATCCGCCAGCGTGAACGCCGTGCCCTGGAGCGTCGGCGGCAGCATCGCAGCCGATTGCTCAACGCGGCCGGCTTCGGCCATATACCAACGCGTGGAGGTGAGCGCCAGCGTCGCGCGGCGGTCGCGAAACGCCTGCCATGTCGAGAGCGTATCGGTGTAACTCAGCGTGGCGAGCGGCAGTTGGCCCGCTTCGCGCGCGGTCTGCAATTGTGTGAAAAGGGAGGTGAGCAGCGGAACGTTGAGCGCAGGCTGGCCCTGCTCGTCGAGCAGCGGGCCTTCACGGGCGAGGTAATCGTTGAGCAACGTCAGACCGGTGGCCTCCGTGCCGGGAAAGATGAACGTACCGGTGACGATGTCGCTCCAGCGAACCGGGGCGCTGCTATACACACCGGTGTGATAGACCGCCAGCCGGGCCTCGGCCACGAACGGTGCGCCCACCCAGCGCCCATCCACGCGGCTCAATGCTTGCGCAAACGGATACGCCTGCGTCAACACTTCGGGCAGGATCAAGCCATCGAGCGGCGTTACCGCGCCCGCTGCTGCGGCTGCCGCCAGATCATCGCGGCTGAGCGCAATCACCTCCGGCAGCACCGCCGGCGCGACGTTGTACGCCGCCAGCAACGAGTCAAGTAGACCCCCGCGCCCCGTTTCCGCTTTCAATCGTACTGTCACTGTGATGCCACGCGTCTGTTGAAACTCAGCCAGTTGTTGCGCGAGCACCTCCCCACCCGGCGTTTCAGCCTCGGGTGCGAACTGCGGCGGCAGCCAGACCGTGAGTTGATTGGCGGGCGGCGTGGGCGTCGACGGCGCGACGGAGGCCGTGGGCGGGATGGTCGCCGTCGGGGTTGAGCCGATGAGGGTGGCTGAGCCGCCGATGGGAAACGGAAACGTGATCTCACTGCACGCCGCCAGACTCACCACCAGCGCGATGAGGCTCATCTTGCTCAACATGACGGCAGTATAACGCATCGAAATCTGCAATCCAGTTGACACCCCTCACTCGCTCGGCTACCATGCCGCGTGTGACGCTCCCCCTATTCGGCTACAGCGATTTTGGCGCGGAGACGTGGTCAGTCAGCGACCTGAATCGCTATGTGCGCCAGCATCTCGAAGCCGACTACCGCCTGCAAGATGTGCGCGTGCGCGGCGAAATCTCCGGCTTCAAAGCCTATCCCTCCGGTCATTGGTATTTCTCGCTCAAAGACGGCGGCGCGCAGGTCAACTGCGTGATGTGGCGCAACCGAACCGGCTATCAACGCTATACCCCGCGCGATGGCGACGCGGTGGAAGTGCACGGCCACATTACCCTGTATGAAACGCGCGGGCAATATCAACTTGACGCAGCCAGCATTCAGCCACAGGGCGAGGGCGCGCTGTACGCCGAGTTCATGCGGCTCAAAGCGCAACTCGAAGCCGAGGGATTGTTCGACGCAGAGCGCAAGCGTCCGCTACCGCGACAGCCGCGCCGCATCGCGCTGGTCACCTCACCGGCGGCGGCCGCGCTGCGCGATATGCTCACCGTCCTCCGCCGCCGGTTGCCGCTGGCCGAAGTCATTCTCTCTCCCACACCGGTGCAGGGGCCGGACGCGCCGCCGCAAATCGTAGCGGCCATTCGCGCAGCGGGCGAATGGCAAGCCGATGTCGTGATCGTTGCGCGCGGCGGCGGTTCGCTCGAAGACTTGTGGGCCTTCAACGATGAGCGCGTGGTGCGCGAGATCGTGCGGACGGCGGCGCCGGTGGTGAGCGGCGTGGGCCACGAAACCGATTTCACGCTGGCCGACTTCGCCGCCGATGTGCGCGCGCCCACGCCCTCGGCGGCGGCGGAACTGGTGAGCGCGTTCTCGATTGACGATCTGCGCGCCGACGTTGATGGATTGACAGAACGGCTGGCGGCGGCAGTGGTTGATGCGCTCTTTGAGCAACGCGCCCGATTGGAACGCGCGCAGTCTCAACTCCGCGCCTCGTCGCCGGTGTTACAACTTGCGCTCGCCCGTCAGCGCGTGGCCGAATTTCGCAACCGCGTCGCGCTCGCGCTGCAACATCAACTTGAACTGGCGCATGAGCGGCACAATCGGCTGGCGCAAGCCCTCAACGCGGTCAGTCCACTGGCGGTGCTCGGGCGCGGCTATGCTATCGTCCGCACACCCCGGGGCGCAGTGGTGCAGCGTGTCCGTGATGTGCACGCGGGCGACGCGTTGCGCGTGCGTGTCAGCGATGGGGAGTTCGGAGTTGAAGTGAAAGGCTGATCCCTCGGAAAGTTTGCCATGCTTCAAGTTCGATCTGCTTGGCCAGGAACTCATTTGAGCCGCGAACGGCGAGCGCGCCTCTTTGTGCTATTGAATTGTGATGTGCTGATGGTGAGTTGGTTCAGCCTGCTGCTGCTCTTTGTCCCAATTGTCACTAGCTGGCCATGGCCTCCGTGGTTTTGGAATAGTAGTCTCGCTTTGTTCTGGTATCGCTGGTATCTTCCAGCCACTGTTTGGCTGAGGTGGTTTGGATTTATCGGCTTGCCTGCGATGTTTATCGGGCCGATCATCGTCTTTGTGATATCGCTAGCGGCTTGGAGAGGCGACGGGAAAAGCCGTGCTTTGCTTGTGCTGTTGCTGGGTTTAGAAAATGCGCTGCATGTGTTCGTCCTTTTTATTGAGCCATTATTTTCGAATGCAGGCCCCAACTATGATCCAGAGAGAGTATTCACAATCGCTACGCGTGCGGCTTTGATGGCTGCTTTTGTGGTGTTAGACATCGTGTACTTGTCCCAATTGAACCGATCAACCACATACCCGTAATCGCTTCACATTCGTTTGAGGCCGACATGAGCCCAAGACCCAAATCGAAATCAAAAACCGAGGCCGTTGTCTCGGAACTCACATTTGAGCAAGCCTTCGCCGAACTCGAGGCGCTGGTGGAGCAATTGGAGGCCGGACAACTGGCATTGGAGGAGTCGCTGGCGCTGTTTGAGCGCGGGCAGGCGCTGGCGGCCCGCTGTGGCGTGCTGCTCGACAACGCCGAGTTGAAAGTGAAGCAACTGGTGGGCGGCGAATTGCAAGACTTCGAAGCCGAGGCCTAGATGGAGCAGTTCATCGCCGAAATCGCGCTCAACCGGCCGCTGTGGGCGGGTGTCATTGCCTGGTTGCTAGCGCAAGCTATCAAACCACCACTGCGCTATATCACGCATCGTGAGTGGAACTGGGGGCTGCTGATTAGCGCGGGCGGCATGCCGTCGTCGCACTCCGCGCTCATGATCGGCGCCACCGTCGCCATCGGCTTGCAGGAAGGCTTCGACTCGGCCATCTTTGCGGTGGCGTGGGTGATCTCGATGATCGTGATCTATGACGCCACCGGTGTGCGGCGACAGGCCGGCGACCACGCGCGCATCCTCAACTTGATGATTGACGAATTGTTCACCGGCCACCCGCTGGCCGAGAAGGAATTGAAGGAACGCCTCGGCCACACCCCGCGCGAGGTGCTGGGCGGTGTCGTGCTGGGGCTGGTCACGGCCATCATCTTCATCAACGCCATACCTTGAGGTGATATTCGATGGAACCCTCTGCCTTGTTAATTTTGATTGCCGGCCCGTATCGCTCCGGCACGAACGATGACCCGGAGAAGATGGCGGACAATGTGCGCGCGATGGGGGCGTACGCGTTGCCGTTGTTCCGCGCCGGGCATGTGCCGGTGCTGGGCGAGTGGTTTGCGCTGCCGCTCGTCCACCTCGCCGACTCGCAGCGCGTGGGCGATGCGGCCTTCAACGAGATCTTCCATCCGATTGCGGAGCGGTTGGTCGCGCGCTGCGATGCAGTGCTGCGGGTGGGCGGCGCGTCGCAGGGCGCCGATCACATGGTCGCCGTCGCCCGCGAGCATGGGCGACAGGTGTTCTTCAAGCTCGGCGATGTGCCGGGGTGTGAGCACTTAGCCGAACCGTATACCTGAAAAATTGGGTGCATTTCACATTTTTGGCTGGTGAGGACTAAAGTCCGGGCTTTCACCCGAAAGTGGAGAAAGCCCTGTTCGACCGAGAGGCTGAATTGAAGGCGCGCATGCTTGCCAAAGCTGAAGCCGCGATTGCTGAGCTGTTGGCCAGCCGCAAGCGCCCGAGCGAAGTGAGGCTGGCCGACATTGAACAGAGTGTCTTGCGCGCGCGGCAGCAGATCGAACAAGCCCTGACGGCCGAGTTAGTGGCCGAGAGCGCCGCTGGGGTGACCGAGGACTGGCCGAACTGTCCGACCTGTGGACGACGGATAAAAGTGAAGGGGAAGCGCCAACGGACAGTGGTGCTGGAGACAGGCGAAGTGACCGTTGAGCGTGCTTATTATCACTGTGCCGCCTGCCAAACAGGCGTTTTTCCCCTGGATGAGCGGTGGCAAGTCACGCAGAGTGTCTATAGCCCGGAGCGGGCCAAGCAGAGGGTGTGGCTGGCGGGGTTGGTGCCGTAGGCCCAGGCCGCAGCGGTGTTTGAACGGATCGGGCATTGTGCGCTTCCGCCGACCAGCATTTGGCGCGAGACCCCAGCCCAAGGTGAGCGGCGGTGCGCTCAGGTGCAACACACGCAAGACCATGTGGCGGTGGAACGGGTCGTGTTGCCCCCGGCCGGTCTGGATCACGCGCAACGCCAAGGCGTCAGTCTGGATGGCGGCCTGGTGAATGTGCGTGGCGAAGGCTGGAAGGAGTTCAAGGTCGGCACGGTCTACAACGTGGTGACCCGCGCCGCGAAAGACCCTGAAACCGGCGCGATGATCGACCAGCCGCATGGGGAGCAGATGAGCTACTGTGCTGTCTTGGGCTCGGCCAACACGTTTGCCCCGGCCCTGTGGGCGCTGGCCGTCGAACGCCAACTGCCCCAAGCCGCGGAGGTGTCGCTCACCGCCGATGGGGCCGAATGGATTTGGAACCTGGCCGCCGACTACTTCCCGGACAGCATTCAGATTGTGGATTGGTATCACGCCACCCAACATCTGGCCCAAGCCGCCGACGCGCTCCATCCCCAGGATGAACAAGCCGCGCAACGCTGGCAGCACGAGCGCCGCCACGATCTGTATTTGGGCCAAATCCAGCGCATCACCGAACCCCTCGAACACGCTGATCTGGCCTCGCACGCCCATTACTTTCACACCCACCACCGCCGCATGCACTATCAGTCCTTTCATGAAGACGGTTATCCCATCGGCTCGGGCACCGTCGAGAGTGGCATCAAGCGGTTCAAGCACCGGCTGACTGGACCCGGCATGCGCTGGTCACGACCTGCCGCCCGCCGCATGCTCGTCATTCGCGCCGCCGTCATGTCCGACAACTTCGACAACCTCTGGGCGCTCTCGCGAAATTGACCACTTTCCAGAAATGCACCCCGAAAAAGTTTCCGTGTTGACGCGCACAAATTGAGTGATAAAATCCGCCGAGTTTTCATTCGGAGGGATCATCCCATGTCTCAACGCGTCAAGGGCACCGTGCGCTGGTTCGACGGCTCGAAGGGCTACGGCTACATCACCCTGCAAGGGCAGGATGTGTTCGTGCACTACAGCGCCATCACCGGCAACGGCCTGAAGAATCTGTTGGAGGGCGACCAGGTGGAATTCACCGTGGAAGAGTCCTTCAACGGCCAACAGGCCGTGCAGGTCACCCGGCTGAACTAGCGGGCGAGCCTGCGCAGCCGTTACCCGAACGAGCCCTATCGGCTCGCACCAGCCCCGCCGCAACGACATCGGCGGGGCTTTCGTGTTAAACTTCAGCAGATTTAGTGGTCGAAGAATTCGATTGAACGGATTTTATTTCCGTTCAATCCCGACTCATTTCCGTTGTATGCGTTGATTTGAAAGGTTATCCAAGTATGTCTCAAAAACTTCGTCTCATCCCCATCGGCGGGCTGGGCGAAATCGGCAAGAATATGCTGTACGTGGAGTACAGCAGCAACGCCCTGATCGTGGACGCCGGGTTGATGTTCCCGGAAAACGACATGCTGGGCATTGATTACATCATCCCCGATTTTCGTTCGCTGCTCGACAAGAAACACCTGGTGCGCGGCATCGTCATCACGCATGGGCACGAAGACCACATCGGCGCCATCAAGCACGTGATGAGTGAGTTCGATGCGCCCGTTTACGCGACGCCGCTCACGCGCGGGCTGCTGGAAGTGAAACTCCGCGACGCCAAGATGTACGACCGCGTCACGCTCAACGTGATGAACGCCGGCGACCGGCTCAACATCGGCCCGTTCGCAGTCGAGCCGTTTCACGTGTGCCACTCCATTCCCGATTGTGTCGGGCTGGGCATCACCACGCCGGCCGGGCTGATCGTGCACACCGGCGACTTCAAGTTTGACCACACCCCGGTGGATGGCTGGCCGACCGATTACGCCAAGCTGGCCGAGTTCGCCGGGCGCGGCGTGATGGCCTTGCTGGCCGACTCCACCAACGCCGATAACGCCGGCTGGACGCCCTCCGAGGCCGTCATTGACCCGGCCTTCGACGCGGTGTTCCGCGAGGCCCCGGGGCGCATCCTCATCGGCACCTTCGCTTCGCTGATCTCACGCATCCAGCAGGTGGCGAATGCCGCCTTCCGGCACGGGCGCAAAATGGCCCTCGTCGGCACGAGCATGGTCGAGAATAGCAAAATCGCGCAGAAGCTGGGTTATCTCGAAGTGCCCGACGGTTTGATCGTGCCGACGGATGAAGCGTTGAAGATGCCGCCGAAGAAAATCGTCATTATGACCACCGGCACACAAGGCGAGCCGTCCTCCATCCTCAGCCGCCTGTCGGATGGCCGCAACCGCCAGTTCGATTTGCAGCCCCACGATACGGTGATCCTTTCCTCGCACCCCATCCCCGGTAACGAGGAACTGGTGAGCCGCACCATCAACAAACTCCTTCAGCGCGGGGCGAACGTCATCTACGATCCGATTGCCGCCGTGCATGTGAGCGGTCACGCCAGTGCAGAAGAAATGAAACTGATGATGCATCTCGTCAAACCGAAGTTCTTCGTGCCGGTGCACGGCGAGCTGCGCCATTTGCATCAACACGCCGCCCTCGCCCGTGAGGTCGGCATCGCAGCGGAAAATATCGCGGTGGTGGAGAATGGCGCAGTGATCGAGTTTCAAAATGACGAGATGAAGCTCGGCGAACGCGTCCCAGGCGGCTATGTGTTTGTGGATGGCACCGGCGTGGGCGACATCGGCCCGGCGGTGATGCGCGAACGTGAGGTGCTGGCAGAGAGCGGCGTCGTCATCGTCAACCTGCGGGTGGGCGGGGGCGGGCAACTGCTCGGCAAGCCGGATATCATCTCGAAGGGCTTTGTGTTTGTAAGAGACGAGGCTGAGATGTTTGAAGCCGCGCAAAATCAGATCGCCAAGGTCGCGGCCAACGCGAACGGCGCGCTCAAAGAACGCGTCGAAGCCACCCTGTCGGATTTCTTCTACTCCGAAACCAAACGCCGCCCGATGATCTTTGCGCTGATCAATCAACAGTAGAGACGCGCTGCGGAGCGTCTCTACGGCCTAAATCAAAACAGAACCCGCATCGAATTCCGCGAATTGACGCGAATATATGGAGATGCAGCATGAGTCTCACCCCCGCTCGCACCGTCGCTGAACTGAAAGAACTGCGCGCCCTGAGCGGCAATGAGGAAGGCGCGCAACGGGTGGCGTGGTCGGAGACCTGGGTGAAGGCGCGCCAGTGGATGCGGAACAAGCTCGATGAATTGCCGGTGGAAGTACATCACGACGAGGCGGGCAACGTGTGGGCGACGCTGCGCGGTGCGTCGGAGCGCGAGCTGCTGATTGGCGGGCACATCGACTCGGTGCCCAACGGCGGCTGGCTCGATGGCTGCCTCAACGTGGTGGCCGGCCTCGAGGTGTTGCGCCGCATCGCCGGCCAGGGCACGCCGCCGGTCACAGTGCGTCTGGTGGATTGGGCCGATGAAGAGGGGGCGCGTTTTGGCCGCAGCCTGTTCGGCTCAAGTTCAGCGGCCGGCGCGATGGAACCAGATAAGCTGCGTGAACTTAAGGATAAGGACGGGCTGCGCCTGCCGGAGGTGTTGCAGCAGCACGGTGTGGATATTGACCGCGCTGGCGGCGCACGCAAAGAATTGAAAAACGCGGCGGCGTATCTCGAACTCCACATCGAACAGGGGCCGGTGCTGGAAAGCCTGAGCCTGCCGATGGGCGTGGTGCTCGGCACCTTCGGCGTCGAGCGGCACGCCATCACCTTCACCGGGCAGGCCGCGCACGCTGGCTCCACGCCGATGGATAAACGCCGCGATGCATTCGGCGCAGCGGCCAAACTCGGCCTCGAGATCCGCGAAATCGCCAAGCGGCACGGCGGCGTGGGCACGGTAGGCCGCGTGGAAACCAAACCCGGCATCGTCACCGCCGTCGTCGGCGAGTGCACCATGACGCTCGATCAACGCCACCTGCACGCCGACGCGCTGGCGAAGATGTTGATGGAAGCACAGGATGCAAGCATGAGCTTTGCGATGCAGGAGATGGTGAAAGTGGAATGGAGCCGGTTGTGGCAGATTGAACCGATCCTCTTTCACCCCGATTTGATTGACCTGGGCGATGACGCCATCCGCGAGACCTGCGGCGTCAGCCACCGGCTGCCGAGCGGCCCGCTGCACGACGCGGCCGAGGTTGCGCGCGCCGGCATCCCCACGGTGATGCTGTTCGTGCAAAGCCTGCGCGGCATCTCACACAACAAAATCGAAGACACGAAGGAAGAGCACCTCGAACAATGTGTGATGGCGCTAGATAGACTCGCCGACAAAACGACGCAGTGGATGGTGGCTTCGCAGAAACAAAGTAACGTGAACTTATAATAAGCGCGCCCCTTCGACTGCGTGGCTTTCGGAAAACAACAGCGCATCCTGAGCGGGTCGCAACGAAAGGGCGTTGCGCGCCCGCCTGCTTTTGGCAGGCCGTGGCTTCGCGATAGCGAAGCACGTCGAAGGAGCGCGTGCAGAGCTTTGCTTTGCCAGCGGCCTCAGGGTGCTTGTTTCCATTTCGTGATGTACCGATTATCCGCTCATGGCGCGAGTTCGAGTTTGGCGCGGGCCATAATCGTGAAGGGGCTATCGGGATACGCGCACCACAGGTCGAGGTAGGTCTGCACTGCCTCGCGCTCGTCCCCGGTGAGTTCGTAGGGCAGGCCGAGCAGGTATTCAACCTGTGGGCAGTCAACGGTTTTGCAATTGAAATCACGCGCCTCTTTGGCTTTGAGCACCACCGCGCGCACGATGGCCAGGTCAGCGCCAGCGAATAAATCGTCGGTCGCGGTGTGGATGAG
>JBQTJD010000350.1:0-4615 GCA_052387475.1 Anaerolineales bacterium
CGCGACCGCTCACGCACGGTGGCCGCTCTGCTGGCGACCATGCCGATCAACATCCCGCTGGCGCTGTGGGTGATTTCGAGCGGCAGCGATAACGATCCGCAAGTGCTGAGCGACACCATCCGCACCATGTTCATAGGGCTGATCTTGGGCTTTGTGTGGTTGGGCGTGGTGCTATGGCTGACGCGCGCCGGGTGGATGATCCTGCCGGCGATGGGAGTAGGCTACGTGGCGTGGGCGGTGCTCATTGCGGGGATGTTTGCGCTGGGGGTGTTGGCGTGGCCGAAAGCGTGAGTGTTGCGCATGTCACCCTGAGCGCGTTGGCGCGGTCTTTGACTTACCCGACGGCTTGCGCGCTCAGGGCGACATCATCTGCGTAACTCGTGCCCGGTTACCCGTGTTTGACTTTTTCCAAGTTCTCCAAGAATTCCTTCACCACGCCGATGTACTCCTCAAACTGATCGTACCGCACATTGTGGCCGGCGTTGGGGATTTGGGCCCACTGGCCGTGCGCGGAGAGGCGTACCGCTTCTTCGGCCCGCTCGCGGCTGACGATGCCATCGCGCCCATCCCCCTGCTCGCCGATGAGGAGCAGCCACGGACAGCGGAACGCCGAGGCCAGTTCGTGCCACGGTGCGAAATCCCAGGTGAGGTCGGTGAGCAGCCGCATATCCATTTGTTGATAAGCATCGAGCCGCAAGTTTAGCGTTTCATCGCTCCATTGCGGGTTCTGTGTGCGATATTCGGCCAGCGCCACCGAGCGCGGCTTGCCGGGCACTGTTTGCACCCACTCGAACCAATCGGCCCAACTGGCAGTGCGGGCGGCCCGGTCTGGCTCGGCGTCATACCACGGCGGGTCCTCGAGGAGGACAGCCGCTGGCAAATCGGGTCGCTGCGCGGCGACGGCGGCCACCGTCGCGGCCCCCATCGAGTGCCCCATCAGCACCGGCTGCCGCAGGCCCAACGTTTCGACTACCCCAATCAAATCCGCCGCCCGCTCCGTCTCCCCAAACCGCTCACCCAATCGTTCCGAGCGACCGTGACCGCGCGCATCATACGCAATCACATCAAAGTCCGCATCGAGCGCCCGCATCGTCTCGGCCCAGCACAGAGCGCTGTTCGTCCAGCCGTGGCAGAGCATGAGCGGCGGTTTGTCTCCGCCAGTGCGGTAGTAGTGGAGGCGGATGCCGTTGGCGAGGACGTAATCTTCAAGCATAGGAGTCAACGGATTGAACCGATTTGCGAAGGATTGAACGGAAAATCAATTCGTTCAATCCGATCTTCAATCCGCTCAATCCGTTGATAACGACCTAGAAATTAGAGATGTTTCTTAAGCCACTCAATCGCCGGGCCGGCGATGTGCGGCGCGCTGGGCTGCGCGACTTCGTGATCGGCGCCGACGAGCGGATGCACGGTGAGCGGCGCCGTCACGCGGCGGGCAATCTCGTAGCTGGCGGTGAAATCGCAGATGTGATCGCGCGTGCCATGCGCCACCAGCACCGGGCATCGAATCTTGTGGAGCGCATCGTAGAGCGCGAATGGCTGCGCTTTTCGCGCGATCTCTGCCGGGGTCTTCGCACCGATGACCCATGCGAAGCTGGCACGGATGCCGCGCACCGATTTGCGAATGCCCAGGCCGATATCAAATGGGGAGGCGTAGGCCACGCACGCTTTCACCTTCAGGCTGGCGGCTGCGGTTCGGAGCGCGAAGAATGCGCCCATGCTGCCGCCCATCACCCCCAGCCGGTCGGCATCGACTTCGGGCCGACCGGCCAATACCTCGAGCGCGGCCATGGCCACTTGCTCATCATCGGCCTGAATGCGAGGGCCGTCGAAGTTTTCGCCGTGCGCGGGCATATCAATCGTCAGCGTCGCGTAACCGGCCTGGCGGAAGGGCGCGACCGTCACATCGTAATCGTCTTTATCCCCAGACAATGGGTGGATGACGAGCAGCGCGGGCGCACGCAAAGCGTGCGATGGAGAAGCGCGTCGTTGGACTTCGTCCAAATTAGGCGCTTCTCGTTCGCTGCTACGCAGCGCGGGCACGCGGTCTTCGGCGTGGTGCGGCAGATGAAACAGGCCATGTGTGACGCCACGCGCATGTGGGATGGTGAGGCGTTCGACGCGATCATTTTTGATCTCGCGCAATTGCTGATAGAGCCGTCGTTGCACCGGCAGGATGCGGCGGCGTTCAGGCAGTGGTGTGTAAATGTAAAAGCCATCGCCGCTGTAGGCCAGACCCAACATCGTCAGCGCGGTGTAGATGGACTGCACCGCTGCATCGGCAGCCCCCTGCGCAAGTGCGGCCTCCACCGCGCGCAGATGCGGCGCGGCCAAATCCTCCCAGATTGGTCGCCACATCTTGAGTGACCGCATGCGTTTGGCGATAGTCTGCGTCAGCGCCGAGTCGAGGCCGAGGTTGGTGAGGATGGAGCGCGTCTGCGGCGTGTCGAGGAAGATGAAGCCCAGGCCGAGCCGCAAGCCGAGTTCGGCGATGGAGCGCGGCGGCCCCAAGACCATCGCTCCACCAGCCGTCGTCACCGGCTCAGTCAGCCGCAACGAACGCAGGTAAGCGGGGAAGGTGGTGGTGTTGAGCATTTGAGATGGTGGATTTCAGATTTTAGATTGGGTCGTGCCTTTCAACGACCAGTATCAATCTAAGATCTCAGATCTGCAATCTGAAATCAGTACCGGGGCACGGTCGGATCCACGTCGCGCGACCACGCGTCGATGCCGCCGCGCAGGTTGAGGACGTTGGTGAAGCCGTTGGCCTTGAGATAGAGCGCGACTTGCATACTCCGCACGCCAGTGTGGCATTGCAGCACGATTTCGGCGTTCGGGTCAAGTTCGCCCATCCACTCGGGCGTTTGGCCCATCGGCTTGAGCTGCGCGCCGGGGATGCGGGCGATGCTCCACTCCATCGGCTCGCGCACGTCAATCAGCAGCGGCGGGTTGGGGCCGTTGAGCTTTTCGGCAAGTTGTTTAGCAGAAATTTCGGGGACCATAGGCTTTGCCAATGCACAATTCACAATGCGCAATGCTCAATTGTGCGCTGTGCATTGTGCATTCTAAGTCAGCGGTATTGGCGTGATGACAAGCACGAACAACACCAGCACGCTAATGGCGAGCGCACGGCGCAGCGGGTCGAGTTCGGTGATCTGGTCGAGCGGTTCGGCGTGCGTGCGCCCGAGGAAGTAGATCAACGCCGCCCACAGCCACCAGCCGTTCCAAAAGAAGCCCAACGCCACCAGCACGACGATGATGACCGGCACAAGCAGCCTTGCCCGCCGCCCGAGCAGCACATACAGGGCATGCCCGCCATCGAGTTGCCCGGCGGGAATCAGGTTCAATCCCGTAACCAATAACCCCGCCCACCCGGCCCACGCTATTTGATTGAGAAACACATCCGTGCCGCCGTTGGGGAACGGGAAGCCGAGCGTGTAGAAACGCAGCATGTACAGCCAAGCGGGCAGGTCGCCGTAGCCAATCGGCTCGGGCAGCCAGCGGCCAAAGACGATGAATTTTGCCAGCACGTACAGAATCGAGTTGCCTTCGAGACCGCTGAATTGGTCGTATGGGATTTGCTGGAGCGGCGCGGAAGTGTACAGCCCATACAGCAAAATCGGAACGGCGACGACGAAGCCGGCCAGCGGCCCGGCGATGCCGATGTCGAGCAGCGCGCGGCGGTTGGTGGGTGGGGCTTTCAGTTGGATGAAGGCCCCCATCGTGCCGAAGGCGCCGAATGGAAATGGGATGAAGTACGGCAACGTCACCGCCACCTTGTGATAGCGCGCAGCAAAGTAGTGGCCGAACTCATGCGCCAGCAAAATCGCCAGCAGACTGAGCGCGAACGGCCAACCTTGCATCATCAATTGAAGCCAACCGAGCAGTGTTGTGGGTGGGTCTGGCTCTTGATAGCCATATGAGCCGCCAGTCAGCAGCATTGCCAACACGGTGAGCGCAAACATGACGACATTCACCCATGGGTTCGACCGCCCCGGCTGAATGACCTTATTCACCGCCAACACCACATGCGTCTGGCCCTCCTTGCGAAACAGCGGCGTGTATCCCAACGGGAGGAATTGCTCGGCTACGCGCGCATACGCTTCCATCGAGTCCACAAACAGCCGACCGGTGAAGCGCACGGCGTAATCACGGCCATCCACCAGCGCGCGCAACGCCGGCCCGCGCCGCGCGGCGTTCGTGCCGCCATACGTCGTGGCCTCGATGTCCATCACCTGTGCCACAATCGCCCGCAGGCTGCCGGCGTCGCTCAATGTGGATTGCTCAAATGGGAGGGCGCTCACAGTTCAATCTCCGCCACCGAGGATACGATGCGTGTGGGCCGATAGGGGAAGCGGGCCACCTCGTCTTCGCGCGTCACGCCGCTCAACACCAGGATCGTGCTCAGGCCGGTCTGCACGCCGGCGATGATGTCAGTATCCATCCGGTCGCCGATCATAGTCGCGTCGGCAGCGTGCACGTCGAGGTAGTTGAGCGCCAGCCGCATCATCAGCGGGTTGGGCTTGCCGACAAAGAACGGCGCGACCCCGGTCGCGTTTTAGGTCAAAGCCCCCCTCGCCCCCCAGGCGGGCACCCAGGCCGTCTCGCGGGGGCC
>JBQTJD010000351.1:0-5630 GCA_052387475.1 Anaerolineales bacterium
AGTGGCTCGATGTAGGTGACATCGGCAAACTCAGGGTCGGTCATGATCGTGGCCGGATTGCTGTTGACCAGCACCACGCGGTAGCCTTCGCGCCGCAGAACCTTGCACGCCTGCACGCCGGCGTAATCAAACTCACACGCCTGCCCGATGACGATGGGGCCGGAGCCGAGGATGAGAATTGTTTGAATGTCAGTCCGCTTGGGCATTCGGCTTCATCAAGTGAACGAATTCGCCAAACAAATACCGCGCGTCGTGCGGGCCGGGCGCGGCCTCGGGATGATATTGCACACTGAAAGCCCGCAGTGCCGGAGCACGCAAGCCTTCGACGCAGTCATCGTTCAAGTTAGTGTGCGTGACTTCCACACCCGGCGGCAGGCCCTCCGCGCGAACGGCGAAACCGTGATTGTGGCTGGAGATTTCGACTTTGCTCGTCGAGAGCTGCTTCACCGGTTGGTTGCCGCCGCGATGCCCGAACTTGAGTTTGTAAGTGTCGCCGCCCAACGCCAAGCCCAGAATCTGGTGGCCGAGGCAGATGCCGAAAATCGGCACCCGGCCCAACAACTGTTTTACGTTTTCAATCGCATACGTCACCGCTGCCGGGTCGCCCGGGCCGTTGGAGAGGAAAACCCCATCGGGCTGCATGGCCAGCACATCGGCGGCAGTGGTGCTGGCCGGCACAACGGTCACGCGGCAGCCGTGCTCGACGAGCAAATGCAGGATGTTGCGTTTGACGCCGAAGTCGTAGGCGACGACGTGATAGGGGTTAGGGATTAAGGATTGGGGAGCCGCGCCCAGCCCGACGTGATTCGATGCCCAGCGGAATGGCTCCGCACACGTCACCTCCCGCGCCAAATCCAATCCGTTCATATTCGGGGCGGAACGCGCCAGGGCCACGACGTGTTCGGGATCGGGGCTGAGGCTGGAGAGGGCGGCGTTCTGCGCGCCATGCGTGCGGATGTGACGGACGAGCGCGCGCGTATCGACCTCGGTGATGGCGACAACGTTACGCTCACGCAAATACTCGGGGAGTGTTTGCGTCGCGCGCCAGTTGCTGCTGATGGGGCTGGCATCCCGAACCACCAGACCATTTACCCACGGTTGATGTGACTCATCGTCGTCGGCGTTCGTGCCGTAGTTGCCGATGTGCGGCTGGGTCATCACCACAATCTGACCGTGATACGACGGGTCGGTGAGTATTTCCTGATAGCCCGTCATCCCGGTGTTGAAGACGACTTCACCCGTGCGCTCACCCACCGCGCCAAACGCGTAGCCCAGCCATAACGTGCCATCGGCGAGGGCCAACAGCGCCGGCTGATTTTGGATTTGAGATTGTGGATTTTGGATTGACATGAAGAGCTTGCAACCTGCAACTTGATACTTGCTATCCGGTGTTCCGCAAGCCGGCCGCGATGCCGTTGATCGTCATCACCATCACATCGCGCAACGGTTCGGCTTCGGCTGCATCCGGGTTAGGCAAGGCACGCAGGCGGCGTAACATTTCGATTTGAATGTAGTTCAACGGATCGACGTACGGGTTGCGGAGCTTCACCGATTTCTGAATGATGGGGTCAGGCTCCATCAACTCGGAGTGGCCGGAGATGGCGAGCACTGCGTCGCGCGTGCGGTCGAACTCCGCTTGCAGGCGGGCAAAGGTCTCCCGCGCCAGCGTCACATCCGGCACCAGTTCCGCATACAGCGCCGCGATACCCATATCGGCCTTGAGCAGCGACATCTCCGCGTTATCGAGTAAGGCGCGAAAGAACGGCCAATCGGCATACATGTCGCTGTAGGGGCGATCGTCGCTTCGCTTAGTGTGGTCGTCCCCGCCCAGCGCCGTCCCCAATCCATACCAACTCGGAAAGTTGAAACGACTCTGCATCCAGGAGAACACCCACGGGATGGCGCGGATGTTGCCGACTTGCAGCGGGCCGCTGCGGCGCGCGGTGGGCCGCGAGCCGATGCGCAGCCGGCTGATCTCATCAATCGGCGTCGCGTGTCGCCAGAATTCCATGAAGCCCGGCGTCTCGAAGACTAACGCGCGGTACTCAGCGCGAGCGCGCGTTGCCATTTCGGTCATTGCTTTGCGCCATTGCGAAGTGACGGGTGTCAGGTGACGAGTGGCGTCGTCACTTGTCACTCGCCACTCGTCGCCTGACACACTTGCCAGTAGCACCGCACTCGCAATTTGCTCGAGATGCCGATGCGCGAGATCGGGGTCGCCATAGCGGGAAGCGATGACTTCACCCTGCTCCGTCAATCGAAAGCGGCCGTTGACGGTGCCGGGCGGCTGCGCGCGGATGGCGCGGTTGGCCGGGCCGCCGCCGCGCGCTACCGTGCCGCCGCGTCCGTGGAAGAGAGTCAGCGTAATGCCATGCGTACGGCACACGCGGGCGATCTCCTCTTGCGCCTGATATAGCGCCCAGTTCGCGGCGAGGTAACCGCCGTCTTTATTGCTGTCTGAATAACCGATCATCACCATTTGCTCATCGCCGCACGCCGCCAGATGGCGGCGATACTCTGCGTGTGTGAATAACATTTCGAGGATGTGCGGCGCGTTTTCGAGATCATCCACCGTTTCGAACAGCGGCGCGATGGAGAGGCCATCCGCGCAGTTGGCCCAACGCGCCAGTAGCAACACCGTCAGCACATCCGCCGTGCCGCGCGTCATGCTGATGACGAACGGGCCAAGCAACTCTCGCCCGTATACTTGCCGCGCGCGCGCCAACAGTCGGAAGAGCGCCCAGGTTTCAGCAGTCTCGGCGGTGATGCCCGGATCGGGGGCCAGCGCAGCAGGCCGCTTCGTCGCCAACAAATCGGTGAGCGTGCGCAGGCGTTCACCCTCCGAGTCGTGGTCGAAGCTCAGACTCAAGTTGAGAGCGCGCAACAATTCGCCCAGGGTGGCGGCCAGCCGCAACGACTCTTCGCGCACATCGAGCCGCGCGGCATGCAGACCAAAGATTTCTAATTGACGTTGCGTGCGGTGCAACGCACTCGTCGCGTGTTGGGAGGATAGGGCATCTGTGATGAGGTCAAGTGGCTCAGTGAAGTTTTGAATCCGTGTGCGCGCGGTGTGCTGTTCGGCGCCGAGCAGCCGCGCCGTCATGTCATCGGCCGAGGCCGCCTCGAGGTCGGAGACCAGATGTGAGATGGCGATGCGATACGGTTCGTTGTAGCGTGTTTTTAGAAACTCAACGTGAGGGGAAACCGGCCGAGCGGCCAACCACGCTTGCAACGTAGCGGGCACTGGTACGCGGCGCGGATCGAAGCTCAAACGGCGGGCCAGCTCCTGCAGCGACTCTTTGTGCCGCTCAACCGCCAAGCCCCGATGCAGGCGCAGCGTTTCGGCGGTGATGGCGGTGGTGACGTTCGGGTTGCCGTCACGATCGCCGCCGATCCACGAGGCCAGCGTGAGCCAGCCGCGCGGCGTCTGCAAGTTCGGATAATGCCGGGCCAGCGCGGAATCCAGGTCAGCGTACAAACGTGGCAACGCTTGCCAAAAAATCTCGCCGACGAAATGCAGCGTGATCCGAACCTCATCGGTGACGGCCGGCTGAGCCGTGCGGGCGCGGTCGGTCAGCCACAGCGCCGTGATCTCTTCACGGATAGCGTCCAGAGCCGCCTCGCGTTCGCGCGGCAACACTTCGCGGCCATACAGCGTGTGCAAGTTGTGGGCGATGCGTTGTAATTTCGATTGAATAGTGCGACGGCGAGCCTCGGTGGGATGGGCGGTGAGCACCAGCTCGATCTTCAGCCGCTGCAACAAGGCGGCCATCTCGGCTTCGGCCACCCCGCGCCCGGCGAGTTGCGCCACCGCTTCGTCAAGCGTGTCTTCGCTGCGTTTGGGGTGCGCCTGGCTTTCACGCTGGCGCAGCGCCTGCACGCGATTGGCTTCTTCCGCCAGATTGACTAGATCAAAGTACAACGCAAAAGCAGCGGCCACGGCGCGAGCGCTATCCGGCGTGAGCGCGCGAACTTCGCCAGCCAAAGCACCGGCTGCATCGCCCTTCCCAGCACGGCGCGCTTTGGCGTACGCGCGGATGCGCTCCTCAGTGTCATACAGCGCCGACGATTCCTGTGTTGAAATCACCTGCCCGAGCAAACGACCGAGCGTGTCAATGGCAACGTTGAGTTCCATGGTGGATGCCGCCAAGCATTATCACGAATCAATTCGAGGCATACGTTATCGAATCACACGAATTCCCTTGAGGAATTTCGTGCACTTCGCGATTAAAGAAAGACTGCCGGCCCGTGCCCACAACAGACGACGCGCGGGTGCAGCGCGTATTGCCGTTGGGCTGAGGCGTGCGCCTGCGCTTTATCGTATGTATTCGGGCCGCCCGAGATGCGCAGCCGCCCGCCAATGGCGCGCAGCGAGTCACCCGCGAACAACACGCCGTGCGCCTCCGAGAAAAACGATAGGTGGCCGGGTGTGTGTCCGGGCGTCGCCAGCACCCGGAGCCCGCCGAAGAACGGCAGCACTTGTCCGTCTTCGAGAAACTCATCCGCTTGTGCAGGCCGGGCCTTGGCAAACAGCGGGCGAAGCACGCCGAGTGCGAGGCGATAAAACCCGGTCACGCGCAGGCGTCGTGTCTCCTGGCCTTTGGCCATCGCTTCACCTTCCAAACGACCCGCGTAAACGCGCGCACCCGTCAGTTCACGCAAGGCGGCCACACTGCCCATGTGGTCGCGATCGGCGTGGGTAATGAGGATATGGCGTACTGAGAGATGCTTGTGGTCTGACTCCCGAAGATAGTTCAGGATTGGTTTGTGGCTGTAAGGCAGTCCTGAATCTACCAGCGTGATCCCGCTGGCATCTGCAAGGATAAAGACATTGGCTACGACGTTCGGCACACAATAGAGGTTGGGAAAGAGTTGCATGCGTCCCGTCCTACCCGTCGCCTTCATGGCCGCTCACAAAACTTTCATCAGAATTTACATTTTCACTAATCCGGAAATATGGATAATCTTTGAAAAGATGAATTTGTAGGGTTGAGACGTTAACCTCGTCAAAGGCAATTGGGCAATGGTTCATCATCAACAGACGACCGCAATCGTCAACGATGCAATCAGATGCGCGACAGTGCTGAACGGCGCATATCGCCACAACATTTTACGCGCGCTTGAAAAGACGAAAAACCTGTTGCTCACGTCCGTACAAATCAACAGCCAACGTCCGCTGGCGTTGCTGGCTGCGCGGCGCAACATCACCGAAGCCGAACAACAAATCAGCTCCCGCCTGGTTGACGCCCGCCCTGCGCGCTTTCACGATCAGGTGATGCTGGTGGAAGCGCGGACGTTGTGTTGGCACGCGCTTCATCAACTCGCTATGTCGGGCGGCGACCATGATTGATCCTAAAGCCAGACCACCTTGCCCCTCCCAACTGTAGCTGATATTTCCCATCCGTCGGGGTAGGAGAGTTGAGGTACAAGTATGGCTAGGTAGTGTTTGGGGCGGCCGGTGGACTTGCGTACGGACGTGGTCAACTGGCCGCCCACCCTTTTGAGGGCGATGACCATGGACACACAACAAACGATTGCCATTCTCGTGAACGAGGCCGCCATGTGCGCGGCCATACTGACCGGCGTTTACCGCCTCCAACTTCTCCGTTCGTTTCAACGCGCTAAAGGTC
>JBQTJD010000352.1:0-7531 GCA_052387475.1 Anaerolineales bacterium
AGGTGACTGTCACTGGGCAATAGAGCGGTTTCCAGTTGTATTTACGGTTTGCGGGAGTCGAGCCTTCAGGCGGTTCCGGCTGAAGCCTCAACTCCTTGCCGTAAATCAAAACGGAAATTGCTCTAGAACGACTGGAATTTCCGAGTGCAGGCTGCCCAGTGACAGTCACCTTTGTGTAAGGTGGGTTACTCAATACCACGCGATGCGCGATAATGGTTAAGTCCAGCGCACTCTGGCGCCAGAAGAGGAACTGAGAGCCGCGCCCGACCGGATCATCAACGCGCTCACCGAGTTGCCCGCGTTGATGACGGTCTAACCGCGAGGAAATTTTTATGGAGCCGATTACGCCCGTCATCCGCCGTTGGCAACATCAGGCCCAGACCGACCCGGATGGTTTTTGGGCGAGCGCGGCGGAGGCCTTGCCCTGGTTCCGCAAATGGGATCGCGTTTTCGAGTGGGATCCGCCCACCTTTCGCTGGTTTGTGGGCGCGCAGACCAACATGGCCTACAACTGCCTCGACCATCATGTGGCGCGCGGTTGGGGCGATCATACCGCGCTGATCTACGCCAACGAGCGCGGTGAGCGGCGCGTCTTTACTTACACCCAACTCAAGCGCGAGGTGGAGCGCGTGGCCGCCGCCCTGCGCGGCTTGGGCCTGCAAAAAGGCGACCGCCTCACCCTCTATATGCCCAACTCGCCCGAAGCCATCACGGTAATGCTGGCGGCGGCGCGCATTGGCGCGATTCATTCCATTATCTTTGCCGGGTTTGGCGCAGGGGCGCTGGCCGATCGCATCCGCGACAGCGGCTCACGGTTGGTCTTCACCGCCGATGTCATCTATCGCAAAGGCAAAGATGTGCGCCTCAAAGAAATTGTGGATGCGGCGTTGGAATTGGGCGACACGCCGGTGGAGCATGTCATCAGCCTGCAACGCACCGACGCGGCCATGCCGATGACGGCGGGCCGCGACCTGAGTTGGGACGAGTTTCTGGCGAAGGCGGAAGGGCACAACGGCGCGCATGTCCCGATGGAATCCAATGAGCCGCTGTACATCCTCGCCACCTCGGGCACTACCGCCAAACCCAAGCTGGCCGTGCACACGCACGGCGGTTATCAAGTCCATATCCATAGCATGGGCCAGTGGGTCTTTGGCCTGAAGCCGACCGATATTTGGTGGGCGACCTCCGACCTGGGCTGGGCGGTGGGTCATGCTTATATCGTGTATGCCCCGTTGCTGGTGGGATGTACCACCGTCGCCTATGAGGGCGCGCTCGATCATCCCAGCCCGGATACCGTCTGGCAACTCATCGAGGAGTTTGGCCTCACGGGAGTCTTTACCTCGCCCACCGGCGTGCGGCTGCTGATGCGCTATGGCGAGGCCCACGCGCACAAGTTTGATTTGTCATCACTGGAGCGGGTGGTGTGCGCGGGTGAAGTGCTCAACGCCCCTGCCTGGGAATGGTTGCAGAAAAAAGTGTTACACGACCGGGTGCCGGTGATTGACCATATGTGGCAGACCGAAACCGGCGGCCCGGTCTTTGGCAATCCCTATGGTTTGGGGATGTTGCCCATCAAACCCGGCTCGGCCACCATCCCCATGCCCGGCATCGAGGCCGAAGTGCTGACGCCCGAGGGCCAGCCCGTCGCGCCCGGCGAAAAAGGCATCATGGTGATCAAACGCCCGTTTCCCGGCCTCACTGCCAGCTTGTGGGGCGAACCCGAGCGATATGGCCGCGACTACTGGGAGCGCATCCCCGGCGTGTACTACACCGGCGACTCGGCGCACATCGACGCCGATGGCTACGTCTGGTTTGCGGGCCGCGCCGATGAGATTATCAAAATCGCCGCGCACCGCCTCGGCACTATCGAAGTGGAGACGGCCTTCCTCAAACACCCGGCGGTGGCCGAAGCCGGGGTCACGGGCCGCCCCGACGACCTGCGCGGCGAAGTCATCTCAGCCTTTGTGGCCCTCAAGCAGGGCCATCAGCCCTCGGCCCAACTGCGGCAGGCATTGCTCGATACGGTACGGCAGGAATTGGGCGCGGTGGCCGTCATCGGCGAATTGAACTTTGTGAACATGTTGCCCAAGACGCGCAGTGGCAAAATCATGCGCCGGGTGTTTAAGGCCGTGGTGCTGGGCCGCGACCCGGGCGACATCACCACCATCGAAGATGAAGGCTCAGTGGAAGAAGCGCGCCAGGCCTGGCAACAGATGAAGGCCGAGATCACGGGAATCAAGACCGACGAGTAACACGCCGATGCTGAACTATCTCACCCACGCTCACACGCTCTCCGAGGCGGGCCGGCCCTTTGTCATCGCCACCGTCGTTCGGGCCGAGAAGCCGACCTCGGCCAAGGCTGGGGCGAAAGCCATTGTCACCGCCGACGGTCAACTCGACGGTTGGGTAGGGGGCAGTTGCGCTCAGCCCACCGTTATCCGCGAATCACTCAAGGCCTTGCAGGATGGGCAGCCGCGTTTCCTGCGCATGTGCCCGCCCGAACGCATGCGGGGCAACGAGCCTGGCGTCACCGAAGTGGTGCTGGCCTGCATCAGCGGCGGCACGCTGGAGATTTACCTCGAGCCGCACCTGCCCGCGCCGCATCTTCTCGCCATCGGCCATCTGCCGGTGGTGGAGGCGCTGGCCGCGCTGGCCAAGGCCATGAACTACTCGGTCACCGTCGCCGGTGAGAACGCCAACCGCGAACAGTTCCCCAGCGCCGACCGTGTAACCGAGTTCGACGCTGCCCAACTGACGTTCACTCCCCAAACCTTCGTCGTCGTCGCCTCGCACGGCAACTATGATGAGCCGGCGCTCGAAGCGGCGCTGCAAAGCGAAGCGGCATACGTTGCGCTGGTCGCCAGCCAGAAGCGGCGCGAGGCGGTGCTCGACTATCTGCGCGGTTCCGGTCTAAGCGAGGCACAACTCGCGCGGCTGCGCTGCCCGGCCGGCCTCGACTTCGGCGCGGTGACGCCGGAGGAGATCGCGCTGAGCATTCTGGCGGAGATCGTTCAACTGCGACGGAGAGGGCAAGTGGCAAGTGGCAAGGGGAAGGTGGCAAGTGAGGCAAGCCCACCGGTCGCGCCGTCACTAGTCACTCCAGCGTTGCCACCTTCCATCCTCACCATGCGGGCGACCGCGCAAGCCGTGACACCTGGCGAGGGCGAGGCCGTTGACCCCGTATGCCACATGCTGGTGGAAATCGCCACCGCGAAGTGGAAGTCCGAATATCAAGGCCAGTGGTATTATTTCTGCGCGCCCGGGTGCAAACGAACCTTTGAGAAGAATCCGGAGCAGTTCGTGGTCAACAGTCAACAGTGAACGGTTATCAGTAAACAGTTTTGTTCATTGTTGACTGCTGACTGTTTACTTTGTCGGAGAGTCAATCATGCAATTGAGCGGCCAAACCATCATCAAAGCCCCGCGCCAAAAAGTGTGGGAGTTCGTCACTGATCCCGAAAGTGTCGCGTCGTGCGCGCCCGGCGTGGAGAAGGTGGAGGTGGTGGAGCCGGGCAAAAAGTTCAAGGCCACCGCCGGTGTGGGCTTCGGCGCGGTCAAAGCCAAGTTCTCCGGTGTCGCCGAGTTTGTGGAACTGGACGCGCCCAACCGCGCCGTCATCAAAGCGCATGGCAACGCGCCCGGCACCGCGGTGGATGTGAAAGCCGATATGGCGCTGAGCGACGTTGACGGCGGCACCGAGATGAAATGGTCGGCGGACATGACCATCGTTGGCCAACTGGCCAGCCTGGCTGCACGCATGATGGTCCCCGTGAGCCAAAAACTTACCGAGCAGTTCTTTGCGGCGATGAAACAGAAGATCGAACAGTAGTCCATAGTAGGCCGTCGTTTCGTACACGGGTGACACGGAATTGCCCGGATTTCACGGAGTTGTCCGTGTGATCCGTCCGTTCCGCGCCATCCGTGTGCTGTTTTGGGGTGATAAAATCCCAGCATCCGACCTGAAGGTGCCCCTTGAAATTCAACTCGATTGACAACCTGCAAGCCACCCTACACGAGCATCATTACATCGCCGATCGCGGGCTGACGACGGCCATATTCCTTGCTTTGAAGTTGGGCCGCCCGCTGTTCCTGGAAGGCGAAGCCGGCGTGGGCAAAACCGAAGTCGCCAAGGTGCTGGCGCAACTGCTCGACACCGAACTCATCCGCCTGCAATGCTATGAAGGGTTGGATGTGCACCACGCGGTGTATGAATGGAATTACACCCGGCAGATGCTGCATATGCGGCTGGCTGAATCGCGCGGCGAAAAAGTGGCCGAGGCGGAGTTATTCGGGCCGGAGTTTCTGCTCAAGCGCCCGCTGTTGCAGGCGATTGAGGATGGGCGTGAGAAAGCGCCGGTGCTCCTGATCGACGAACTCGACCGCAGCGACGATGAGTTTGAAGCCTTCCTGCTCGAAGTGCTGTCCGATTTCCAAATCACCATCCCCGAACTGGGTACGCTCTCGGCCAAACACCGGCCGGTCGTCATCGTCACCTCTAACCGCACGCGCGAGGTACATGACGCCCTCAAGCGGCGCTGCCTCTATCATTGGATCGATTATCCGGCCTTTGATAAAGAACTCGCCATTATCTCCGCCAAAGTGCCGCAAGCCTCGGAGCAACTTGCCCGGCAGGTGACAAAGTTCGTGCAGGAGCTGCGCCGCGCCGATTTGTACAAGCTGCCCGGTGTGGCTGAGACGCTGGACTGGACGACGGCGCTGGTGGCGTTGGATCAGAAACAACTCGACGTCAGCGTCGTGGACGAAACGCTGGGTGTGATTTTGAAATACCAGGATGATGTGGAAAAGGTGCGCGGCCAGCAAGCGCAAGCCATCCTCGATATGATCCGCGCGGGGGCGGTGTGACGGGCGGTGTAACCGCTGGTGGAGGCAAGCTGCTCGCGAACCTGATTTTGTTCGGTCGCGTGCTGCGCGGCCTGGGCCTCGATGTCAATCCGGGGCGGATGATGGACGTCGCCCAGGCCCTCGAGTTTGTGGAGATCGGGCGCAAGGCTGATTTCTACAACACCACCCGCAGCCTGCTCATCCATCGCCGCGAAGACCTGACTCTGTTCGATCAGGCCTTTCAGCTATTCTGGCGCGTGCCGCCCGAAGGCTACGCCATCAAGCTGCCGGCCAAAGTCCCACCGCGCCGCAAACCCTTGGTCATGCCGCCCGCCTTGCGCGAGCCTAAAGACGGCGAAGATGATCCACCACCGCCCGGCCGCGATCAGCCGCCGATTGTGGAAGTCACGCAGACGTACAGCGCCAATGAAATCCTGCGGCGTAAAGATTTCGCCGAGATGTCGAGCGATGAACTGGCGGAGGTCAAACAGCTGATGGCCCACATGCTCTGGGAATTGGGCGAACGCCGCACGCGCCGCCGCGAAAGAGGCAGGGGTCATTGGTTGGATTTGCGGCGCACCATCCGCCACAACTTGCGATACGGCGGGGAGATTCTGCGTTGGGCCGAGCGTGAGCCGAAATACAAGCCGCGCCCGCTGGTCATCCTCGCCGACATCAGCGGCAGCATGGAGCGCTACACACGGTTGCTGCTCCATTTCATCTACGGGTTGACGATGGGCCTTCATCAACCGGTGGAGTCGTTCGTCTTCAGCACCCAACTCACCCGCATCACGCGACAGATCAAGCACAAGAATGTCGATCAGGCGTTGCGTGAAGTTGGGCACACCGTCAACGATTGGGCCGGGGGCACGCGCATCGGCGAGGCCGTGAAGCGGTTCAATTTTGAGTGGGGTCGCCGCGTGCTGGGGCGCGGAGCGGTGGTGCTCATCATCAGCGATGGATGGGATCGCGGCGACCCGCTGCTGCTGGGGAAAGAGATGGGCCGGCTGCATCGCAGTTGCCATCGTTTGATCTGGCTCAACCCCTTGCTCGGCTCGCCCGAGTACGAGCCGTTGACGCGCGGCATTCAGGCCGCGCAGCCCCACATCGACGACTTTCTCCCGGTACACAACCTGGCCAGCCTCGAAGATTTGGCGAGGCGATTGGCGACTCTGAAAGCATGATGATGGACGAAAGACGAAGGACGAAAGTAGACACCCTTATTTTCGTCCTTCGTCCATCATCCTTCGTCCACAAACTATGCGCGACGTGATGCCCGACATTGATAAATGGATTGAACGCAACGAGCCGGTGGCGCTGGCGACGGTGGTACAGACGTGGGGCTCCTCGCCCCGCGCAGCCGGCGCCAAGATGGCGGTGACGCCGGGCGGCGGCATGACCGGCTCGGTGAGCGGCGGATGTGTGGAAGGCGCGACGTTTGAAGAAGGCGTGGCCGCGCTCAAGACCAACCGCGCCAAACTCGTCCATTTCGGCGTGGCCGATGAGACCGCCTGGGAAGTGGGGCTGGCGTGCGGCGGCAGCATCGACGTGTTCGTTCAGCCGCTGGATCGCGTGCTGTACGCGACAGTGCGCGAATTATTACAGGCCGAAAAGGCGTTTGCCGTGGCGACGCTGGTCAAGGTGGCACAGAGTGCCGGCGATGAAGTCGGGCGTGGCTTTGTGCTGGATGATGCGGGCGCGATTGTGGCACGGTCGAGCAAACACTCAGACGCGCCCGTAACCGAAGCGGAAACGGTTGCCGCGCGGGAAGCGCTCGCCGCCGGGCAATCCACACGCGCCGCGCTTCCCTCCGGTGACTGGTTCATCGAAGTCGTCTGGCCCTCGCCCACGCTCATCGTCGTCGGGGGCGTGCATACCACCATCGCGCTTACGGCGCTGGCGAAAACAATGGGCTATCGCACCGTCGTCGTCGATCCGCGCAAAGCCTTTGGCAGTGAGGATCGCTTCCCGCATGTCGATACCTTGGTGCAGGAATGGCCCGACGACGCGCTCAAGGGGGTTGGCATCTCGCGTGCGACGGCGATTGCGATGTTGACCCATGATCCGAAACTCGATGACCCGGGGTTGGAAGTGGCGCTGCGGAGCAATGCCTTCTACATCGGCGCTCTCGGAAGCAAAAACACGCAGGAGAAACGCCGAACACGTTTGCGCGAGGCCGGCCTCACCGACGAACAGTTGGCGCGGCTGCGCGGCCCGATTGGCCTTGACCTGGGTGGGCGCACCCCTGAAGAAGTGGCGCTGGCGATCATGGCCGAGATCGTGGCCGCACGCAACGGGCGGCTCAAATTGGGCGACCGTTCGGGAACCTGAGCGATATCGAGACCTCCCCTCTCCCAGTGGGAGAGGGGTTGGGGGTGAGGGAAGCCCTTTGGTAAAATCCATGCTCGCCGCTGAAGAAACGCGGCCCAGTATGGCTCAGCCCATCATCGAGTTTCAATCCGTCAGCAAACGCTATCGCAAGCGGCGACATCGCTCGTTTCGAGAGATGTTCATCCGCGCGTGGCGGCGCCCCACGGTGGATGGCGGCCCGGATGTCTTTTGGGCGCTATGGGATGTTTCCTTCTCCATTCAGCCGGGTGAATCAGTGGGGCTGATCGGGCCAAACGGCGCAGGCAAGAGCACGGCGCTGAAACTCATGAGCGGTGTGGCCTCGCCGAGCGAGGGGCGC